>CAKPQY010000075.1 GCA_934179885.1 uncultured Clostridia bacterium | reverse complement strand
TCTCCTTCTTCTATACTTTCTTTTCTAATATCAAAAATATTTATATATGTATTTGAAGTAGGACCCAATTTTATTTGTACACCTTTTAATTTTTCACATATTTTATTATATTCTCTATCTGGATCTATAATATATTGTTTTATTCCTAATAATTTATATCTTAGTATTAATAATTTTGTATAAAAAGATTTTCCTGCACCACTTGTTCCAAAAATGCAAATATTTGCATTTTTATATTTTTCGGTATTATATCTGTCTATAAAAACCAATGAATTATTATAAATATTTGTCCCAATAAATATTCCATCTTTATCAAAAATACTTGAAGATATAAATGGATAAGTTGATAAAAGTCCTGTTGTTAAAATATTTCTTTTTGCTGCTTCTTTTATTATTTCTTTATTCTCCATTATAGGTAATGTTGCTAAAAAACATTCTTCTTGTCTAAAATTTGCTCTTCTAGTCTGCATCCCTTTACTCTGAGTTATACCTTCTATTTTATTTAAATTATATTCCAACTCTTTTATATTATCTGAATATAAAATTATATAAATATATAAAAAATATAAATCTTCATTATTAACCTGCATTTCTTTTCTAATATATCTTGCGTCATTATATGTATATGAAGCGATATCAATATCTTGTCTGTTTTGATTTGCTTCTTTTAATTCTACACCAACATTTCCAATATGATATGTTAAATCTTTTATTGTTTTATAACTATCCTGCTTTTCATAAAAAATTGAAATATTCATATTAATATTTGTTTCAATTAGATTCTTTAATAATAAATCACTTTGTTCTCTATAATAATTTACCACTAATAATGATGAATAAAATAAATTATCAATTTCTAAATATTTTGGATTTTGCATATTTATATATGCTGGTGAAATTAAATCTTTTTTTGAAAAAATTCCTGAAAAAAAATTATTTATTTTTTCTTTTTTTATATTTTTTAAAATATTTATCACTCCTTTTCCACATTTAATTCATTTTTATTATTATATTTTCCACATATTATTAACTCTTTTTTTCTAATTTTTTCTATTTTTTTTAATTTTTTTCTAATTTATTCTTATTTTAGCTTATAATTAATTTTATTTTTTATAATTAAATTATATTTTTAAAAAATTAAATTGCTTTATTTTTGATTTTAATTCTTTTTTATTTTAATTTTATTTTTTAATTTATTTTTATTTTATTTTTTATTTTATTTTATTTTTATTTTATTTTATTTTTATTTTATTTTTTTAATTTTTTAAAAATTTTCTTGTATTTAATAAAGAATAAAAAATATCAATAATATTATTTTTATCATATATTTCTATAACATCATTTCCACATCTAGATAAACATTCTTTTATTTTAAAATATTTTTCTTTTAAATCATTTTCTATAATTTCAATTGAATTAAAATTTTCTATTTTTTCATTGGATATAATTAGATAAAAATCTTTTGAAGCTGAATTTTTTGAATAATTTAATTTTTGAATAAATTTAATATAATTTTCAGATATTTCTTTTAAATATTTATTTTCTTCTTTTTGAATATTTTTTTGAATATTTAAAATATGTTGACTTAAGTCTTGTTTATTACTTTGAACTAAAATTTGAATATCAAAATTACATGTTTTTAATAAAATTTTGTAGGAATTTAAAATTGTTTTTTTCTCTAAATCTGATTTTAAATTATAATTTATCGGAATTATTCTTAATATTTTTATATATTTATTTTTATTTATTTTTATAATTCCATTTTCATTAATCTCTTCTATTGGTAGCCATTGCTGTACTGTTATTTTTTTTATTTTTCTCACCTCCTATTTGTTTTTATATTTTACCTTCATTTTATGAATTTGTCAACAAAAACTTTTTGACAAAATTCGACATTTTAGTTCTTTTATTATAATTATTTTTTATTAATATTAAATATTTATAATTTTATAATATATAAATATTCTAATTTTTAATTAAATTTAAATTAATTTTCCACATTTAATTTATTTTTGTTTTATTACTTTCCACATATTATTAACTCTTTTTTTCTAATTTTTTCTATTTTTTATAATTAAATTATATTATTAAAAATTTAAATTCCTTTATTTTTTATTTTATTTATTATTTTATTTTTTTATTTTTAATTTTTATTTTATTTTATTTTTATTTATATATTATCAAATTTTACCGGCTTATTTTAAATTTTAAAAATTTTTTTTATTTTTTGAATATTTTTTTTAATTATGAACATAATAAAATTATAAGGTTGATAATAGTTGAGCGAAGAATATTAATAGATGTATTTTATGGGTTTATTAATATTCGAACAAAGATGTATAGTGGTGTATAAAATATATTATTATATGTCGGCGATAAAAATATATTATGTGTGTGTAGGCTATATTTTAAAATTTATTTCTATTTGTATATGGTCAAAATATATGTAATATATTCGAGCTAAGATTATTCTTTTATCTAGTATTTTTAAGTGGTTGTTAGTAGTCCCTCGTTTTGGATGAATACAGTTACTTGTGGTGGATTAATAGTCGAGCAACTGATTAATATATGTGGTATCGAGCTTATTTATATAGCAATATATATTAGGTTTTAATATTAGATATATTAGTTTTAGCTGAGATTATTATCGGCTTTATAGATTAATGGCAGGTTGTTTTTAATAACCTGCCATTAAATTTTTTTAATAATTTTTTGTGTCAAAAATGCCCGTCCCTATTGACCTATATATCAAGATTTTTTACATATTTTGCATTTTGCTCTATAAATTCTCTTCTTGGTTCTACTTCATCACCCATTAATAATGTAAATGTTTCATCTGCTTGTATTGCATCATCCATAGTTACTTTTACAAGTATTCTTGTTTCTGGGTTCATTGTTGTTTCCCATAATTGTTCTGGGTTCATTTCTCCTAAACCTTTGTATCTTTGTAGTCCTAATTGGTCTCTTGAAATTCCTTTTGCTTCTAAATCTTTATATGCTTTGTCTAAGTCTTCATCTGTGTAACAATATACGTCTTGCATTCCTTTTTTAGATAATTTATATAGTGGTGGTTGTGCTAAATAAACATTTCCGTTTTCTATTAAAGGTCTCATATATCTAAAGAAGAATGTTAGTAATAATGTTCTGATGTGTGCTCCATCAACGTCGGCATCTGCCATTATTATTACTTTTCCATATCTTATTTTTGTTATATCAAAATCTGGTCCAATTCCTGCTCCAACTGCTAAAATTACTGGATTTAATTTATCGTTTCCATATATTTTATCAGCTCTTGCTTTTTCAACATTTAGCATCTTTCCCCAAAGTGGTAAAATTGCTTGGAATTTTCTGTCTCTTCCTTGTTTTGCACTTCCTCCTGCAGAGTCTCCTTCGACTATGTATACTTCACATTCTTCAGGATTTTTACTACTACAATCTGCTAATTTTCCTGGTAATGTTGATGTTTCCATTGAATTTTTCTTTCTTACTAATTCCCTAGCTTTTCTAGCAGCTTCTCTAGCTCTTGATGCACTTACACATTTTTCTAATATCGCTTTTGCAATGTTTGGATTTTCTTCTAAGAATGTTGCTAATGCATCATTTACCATGCTTTGTACTATACCTGTTACTTCACTATTTCCTAATTTTGTTTTTGTTTGTCCTTCAAATTGTGGTTCTTTTACTTTTACTGACACAACTGCTGTAATACCTTCTCTTATATCTTCACCTTGTAAATTTGTATCTTTTTCTTTTAAAATGTTATGACTTCTAGCATAATCATTAAATACTTTTGTAAGTGCTCTTTTAAATCCTTCTAAATGTGTTCCACCTTCTACAGTATTTATGTTATTTACAAATGTATAAATATTTTCATTATATGCTGTTGTATATTGTATTGCAATTTCTACTGGTACTTCTCCAGCTTTTTCTATGTAAATTGGTGTTGGATGTATTTTTTCTTTATTTTTATTTAAGAATTCTACAAATGAAATTAGTCCACCTTCATAACAAAACTCAGCTTTTTTAATGTTTTCTTCATCTCTTTTGTCTTCTAATGTTATTTTTAAACCTTTTGTTAAGAAAGCTATTTCTCTAAGTCTTTTTTCTAAAACTTCATATTCGTAGTCTAAACTTTCAAATATAGTATCATCTGCTAAAAATCTTACTAATGTTCCTGTTTTCTTAGATTCCCCTATTTTTTCTAGCTTTTTAACAGTTTTACCTTTTTCAAAACTCATTTGGTATATTCCACCATCTCTTTCGATGGTAACTTCTGTCCAAGTTGATAACGCATTTACAACTGATGCACCAACACCATGTAATCCTCCAGATACTTTGTATCCACTATCTCCACCAAATTTTCCTCCAGCATGTAAAACTGTATAAACTGTCTCAGCTGTTGATATTCCTGTTTTTGGATGTATTTCAACTGGTATTCCTCTACCATTATCTTGTACAGCTATGATATTTCCTGGTTCAATTACTACATTAATTTCTGTACAATATCCAGCTAATGCTTCATCAACACCGTTATCAACTATTTCATAAACACAATGATGTAATCCTCTTACAGATGTACTTCCTATATACATACCTGGTCTTTTTCTTACAGCTTCTAATCCTTCCAATACTTGAATTTGTTCTGCTCCATATTTATGATTATATTTTTCCATTTGTCTTCCTCCTAATTTTTATTTTATAACTTGTCCGTTAGACACATTATATTCCAAATATTTTAAATTTTCAATATCTAATTTTTCAGTTCCTGTAATTATTACTTGTGTATCTTCTATATTTTCTAAAAAATTTTTTCTTCTGATTTTATCTAGCTCTGACATAAAATCATCTAATAATAAAATTGGATATTCCCCTATTTCATCATAAATAACCTGAAGTTCTGCTAGTTTTAAAGAAAGCATTGCAGTTCTATTTTGCCCTTGAGAAC
>CAKPQY010000074.1 GCA_934179885.1 uncultured Clostridia bacterium | reverse complement strand
CACTATATGTTTCACCTACTGCTATAATATCATTATTTTGTAATTCTACAACATCTAAAAATTCCGATTGATGTCCTGAACCATAGCCTTTATTCCATAATAAATTAAAATCTTTATCATATTTAACAATTAAACATTTCCATTGTGCGCTATCTGTAATATCTTCAATATCATTTGAAGCAGTACTACCAACAGCAATATATCCACCATCGGAAGTTTTCATTATAGAATTAAATTCATCATAACTATTACCACCATATGTTTTTTTCCATAATAGTTTACCCTCGTTATTATATTTGAAAATAATGGCATCTGCTTCTCCATTAATTTCAAGGTTTTCTAAGTCTTTGGATTTAAATGTTCCCACTACTGCATAACAATTATCTGAAGTTTCGACTATGGAATTAAAAACATCGTATGATGTTCCACCAATTGTATTCGTCCATAATTGATTTCCATTTTTATCATATTTTACTATTAATCCTTTCGCAGGTTGTGTATTACCATTGATTTGATCAGCTGTCCCCACTGCAACAATATTTCCATCAGATGTTTCAATGGCCGAATTATATCTTTCATACTTAGTACCAGTATATGTATTTTCCCAAATCACATTTAAATTAGAATCAAACTTTACAATTAATGCATCAGAATAATTTCTGGAATTTGATCCAACCGCAACAAAAGCATTATCTCTTGTTTGGATAACTGAGTTAAAATAAGTAAATTGGTAACCATATGTTTTTTCATTTATTTTCTTCCCATCTGAATTATAGACTGATATATATGCTGATTTTCTATCACTTGTATATCCAACTACTACATAACCTCCATCGCTTGTATAAGCAATGGAATTATATCTATTTTTATCATCGTTCACTTTATAAATTTCATTATATGCATAAATATTTTGCATGTTGAATATAAATATTATTAGCATTATTATTATTCCTATTACTTTTTTTCTCATTTGTTTTCTCCTTGTTTATGATTTAATATTATATTTTTATAATACAATATTATTGTATCAGAAATATAAAAAAAGTCAATATTTATAAAAAATACTCAGAAATATTAACTTTAAAATAAATATTGACATATTTGAAAATAAAAAGTATAATGTTATTTAATAATATATAAATATTTATATATAAATTTAATTAAAAATGCGTAAAATAATAATATTTGAGGTATACTGTTAATATAATAATTGCAAAGGTGGTATTGAAAATGGAAAATAAAATTGATTTTTTTGAAAATGGTGATTATAAATTTGTTACAAATTTGATAAATGAAAAGATAGAGAGTTTAAAGAAACATAAGGATTTTAACGAGAAATATACTAAGCTTTACGATACAATTGATGAATTGGAATTAATTTTAGATGATAGCCAAAAGGAAAAATTTAATGAAATTGTGCAATTGTTTTATAATACTGAAGAGTATTATTTTGCATTGGCATATTCATTAGGTGTTAAATATGGAAATGATTTAGAAAAACTATAAAAAATAAAGTTAGATTTAAAAACAATTAATTTTGAAAATTGTTTAAAATCTAACTTTTATAAAATTTACTTTGATAAAAAATAATCTATAAAATGTAATATGCTTTCTTTATCTTTTTTTGTTAATTTTTTAAATTTTTCTTCATATATAGAAACATTATTTTTTAAATCTTCATCTAGTAAGTCATATAATACAATGTCAGGAGTGATTTTGTAGGCATTACATAATTTTAGAAGAGTATCAATACTTCCTTTTGAAAGACCTCTTTCTATTTGACTGATATGTCTTGGTTCTAATCCTGTTAGTTCTGCTACTTGATTTTGTGTTAAATTATTTTTTAATCTATATTCTTGAAATTTATTTCCAATATGTTTGGTAATGTCTGATTTTTCCATATTTTTTCCTCTTTTCTATTATAATATAATATTTTATATCATTTTTGTGAAGGATTTTTAAATTGATAAATATCTATTTAGAATTGATGGAATGCAATAAAAATATTGACTTTTTATTTTGATAGATGTAAAATTTAAAATGATACAAGGTGTTTAATGGGTATAATTTTACAGTAAAATGTTAAAAATTTACAAAAGAGGAGGATTTATAATAATGATTAAAGTGAAAAAAGAAGAAACGATAAGAGAAAATGGTATAACACTAGTCGCACTTATAATTACAATTATAATTTTGTTGATTTTAGCAGGAATATCAATAGCAAATTTAACACAAACAGGATTATTTGAAAAAGCACAGGAAGCTAAAGAAAAAACAGAAAATGCACAAGCAGAAGAAAATGCAATATTAGAAAATTATTTAGCACAGATTAATGAAATAACTGGTAATGGGTACGAAAAAACATTAACAGATACATCTGATACAAAACCAGCACAAGCAAAACCAGCAGGAACAACAGTAATAGAATCGGATTTAAGCAAAGGAATAGTAATAAAAGATAATAGTAAAAATAATGAGTGGACATGGGTAGTAGTACCAAAGTCAATATATAGTAATCCACAATACACAGTAGCAAATGAAAATAGAAGTGTAACTTCAGAAACAGATTATGAAGGAATATATAATATATTAAATAAATATGCATCACCATATAGAGAAGGAAAAGCAGGACAAGGAAGATATTGGACAGATGAATGGTATTATTGGGAAAGTTCTAGTTCAACATTATATGGATATGTAGAAAAAATAATAGCAGATGAAACAGAATATGAGCAAGCAGTGTCAGCTGGAAATTTATATATAAATAAAGCAGGAATAGAGGCAACAAGTGGAAGATATAATATAAATAACAAATATTATGAAAGAAATACAAATTTAACAGAAGAACAAGCAAAAAATACAACAGCAAACAGTGGGCTATCGTTAAGTGATTACACATCAAATTATAAAAAAATGTTAAGCAGTGTGTATACAAATGGCGGATTTTGGATATCAAGATATGAAGCAGGAATAGCAAAAACAAATACAGATACAACAAGAGAAACAATATCACCTGTAAGATATGTATATAGTGCTATAACAAGTGAGTCAACAGATGCAGTAAGTCAAGCAAATAGAATACCATATAATTATGTAAAATGTAGTGAGGCACAAAGCTTAGCAGGTAGAATGTCACCAGATACAAGTAAAACATGTAGTTTATTGTTTGGAATACAATGGGATTTAGTATGTAAGTATTTAGAAGAAAATACAGATTTAGAAATAGTAGATATAAATTCAAATTCAGCAACTAAAAATTGGGGAAATTATGCTAATAATAGTATAACATTAAAACCAAATTCAAGATATTGTACTTCGCCAAGCTCTTCAAGTGGAACATGGGCATTATATACTGTAGAAAATGATTTTATAACACTATCAAATAATGTATATAAAACAAACAATGACACTAATTATAAAGGATTATTAACAACAGGAGCATCAGAAGATGCAAATAAAATGAATATATATGATTTTGCAGGAAATGAATGGGAATTTACATTAGAACATGCTACCTCTAACAGCGACTATCCTTGTGCTTACAGAGGAGGCAGTTACTACAATACAGGCTCTGGCTCTCCGGCTTCTTACCGCAGTGACAACACTACGAGCAATAGCTACAGCCTCGTCGGTTTCCGTTCCACACTTTATTAGTAGAGCTGAATGCTAAAGCCTTAACTAAAAAGAGCAATTTTCAAACAAGATTAAAAATGTCGAATTTCGCGATGGATTTTATGTAAAATTACACGAAAAATATTTACAAAAGCAACTGTATGTGTTATAAATAGATTATTCTATTTAGCACATTAGTTGCTTTTTATATTATATGGAGTTCTCCGAACTGTCTATAATATAAATTCTTTGCACAGAAAATTTCTTTGAAATTTTCGCGCACGAACAAATACAGGGCATATAAATTTCTTTAAAAGGTCATAAAATTTTTATCATGCCCCTTTTGTTCGAACTCAAAAAATTTTATTCAAAATTTAAATCTTAAAAAATCCAAAAAATTTAAAAAATCGAAAAGGAGTTGATTATAAAAAAAAATTCAATGTTAACTATAAAATAAATATTGACAAATAAAACAATAAATATTATAATGAGGGAGATGAAGTAATATAGAAATATTTACCTTAAAGGAATATAAATTATATGAAAAAATATATGTATCAAATGGTTTAATTTTAAGTGATCAATTTGCTGAATATCAACATATAAATCATCCATATGATAAAAGCTTTAGAAAGGCATTAGATATAAAAAGTGAAGCAGTATGGTTAATAAATAATTACATAGGACCAAATTCTAAAATAAAAGAAAATGATATAGAAAAATACAACAGTAGCTTTATATCAAATCAATTTAAAAATTTAGAAGCAGATGTAATATACAAAATGAAAAATAAAGATGTATTTTTCTTAATAGAGCATCAAGCAAAAATTGATTATTCAATGCCACTAAGAATATTAGAATACGAGAGAGCAATAATATTTAGTTGTCTAAATGATAAAAAATATAAAAATGCAAAGTATAGATTTCCATCAATAATACCAATTGTATTTTATACAGGTAAATCCAAATGGAATGCAGTATTAGATTTAAAAAGTGTTCAAGAACATCATGGAGAAATTTATGGAGAAGAATTATCAAGATACAATATATTTGATAACAATAAGTTTAGTGATGAGGAGTTGATGAAAGAAAATAATTTATTATCGCAACTAATATTACTAGAAAGAGCAAAAGATGAAAATGAGTTGGAAAAGAGTTTAAATGAAATACTTGAGCAAATTAAAAACTTAACAGATGAAGAGTATTCAGAACAAAAGAAAGAAATACTTAAGAGTGTTATAAATGTATTGATAAGAAGGATTATTGGAAGTGAAAAGACTGAAGATTATTTGAATAAATTGGAAGAAAGGGATGATTCTATGGAAGCGGTATTAGAGATGATAGACAGAGAAGAGAAAAAAAAGAAAATTAAGTATGAAA
>CAKPQY010000073.1 GCA_934179885.1 uncultured Clostridia bacterium | reverse complement strand
GAATGGATAATATAATATCTCTTCCATCTTTTACATCAAGAGAACCAAGACCAGGAGAAGAAGAAGGAGTACAATATCACTTTATAACAAAAGAAGAGTTTAAAGAAAGAATAAAAAATGGTGAATTTTATGAATATGATTTACATCATGAAAACTATTATGGAACATCTAAAAAACTAATGAATGAAAAAATTCAAAGTGGAAAAATAATAGTAAAAGATATTGAAGTAAATGGTACAGAAAATTTAATAAAAACATTAAAAGATGAAACAAAACTAGTTACAATATTTTTAAAGGTTGATAAAGAAGAATTAAAAAATAGACTTATTAATAGAGGAGATAATTTATCTGAAGCAGATATGCAATTAAGGCTAGATAGACTAGAATATGAAGAGTCAAAAATTAATTTGTATGATTATGTTATAAAAAATGATGATTTAGAAAAAACTGTTCAAATTATTATGACAATTATAAAAAATGAAGAAAGATTAGAAAATAAATAATAAATAAGTATAAAAGATGGACAAACTAGAAATTACAAAGAACAAATAAAAATGCTAAGAGATTACGAAAACAAAAATGCATTAGAACATAGCAGGATGAATTATGAAATTTGCAAACTAAAAGCAAATGCATAAAGTATAAAAAACGAAGTGCCTAAAAGCTTATAAAAAGCTAAAAATAGGCACTTTTTAAATATGTAAAAAAATGACAAAAAATAATTTTTAAAAAATATTGTCGAAAAAAATATTATATGATATATTTAAGATAAGAAAATAAAAAAGGGAAAAAGTCTGAAAAATAATTGTAAAATACAATATTTTCAATCAAATTTTGTGCCTTAAAAGAAGGGAATGACAAAAAACATGAAAAAAATAACAAATTTAGCATTAATTATTATAATGATAGGAGCAATAATAATGCCTTTATTTACATATGCAAAATCATCAGACAAACCAAAAGAAAATTTTGCAAATGTAATTTTTTTAGCATACTTTAAAGGAGATACAGAAGGAAAAGAATATTTAGAAAAAAATACTGCCAAAATAATGGAAATGTACAATGGAACAAACGAACTAGCAGTAAAAGGATATCTAAATAAAGTATCATATGGAAAATTTAACCTAAAAAACATATTTCCACAATATGATGGAACAAAAATTATACCCTTCGAATTACCATTTACCAGTGATGGTTTAGACAAAAACAACTTAGATTATCAAATAATAGATAACATAATAGATTCAATAAAAAAAACAAATGAAATTATAGACTATAATAATGATGGCTTTATAGACAATGTATCAATAATCCTAAAAGGTGGTACAGCATTAGCAGAATCAAATTCAACATTTGTAAGCCATAAAAGCGATTATGGAGCAGATAAAAATTGGTCAAACAAAAAGATAGGAACATATAATATGCTAAATACATATACATTGGAAAATAATGGAGCAGGAGTAATAACACACGAATTTTTACATTCATTAGGATATCCAGACTTATACACATCTACACCAAGCTCATATCCTGTATATACATGGGATATAATGGGAGGAGTAAGCAAAAATATGTCATATCCATTAGCATATTTAAGAATGAAATATACAAATTGGTTAACAATTGATACAATAACTACTAGCCAGACACTAACATTAAATACACAAGATGATCCAAATGGAAATCAAGCATATATATTGAAATCACCATTAAATGAATATGAATTATTTGTAGTAGAATTTAGAAAAAAATCAAAAGATATTGATCATCTAGACAGAGCAATTGGACATTCTGGAGTTATTATATATAGAGTGGATACCACAGTAACAGGATTAAGCAATAACAAAGGAAAAACAGGAATATATGTTTTTAGAGAAGAATCTGGACAAAAAGATGATAGCACACTAAGAAATGAAATCTATAATGCAGCATATTCAAAAGAAGCTGGAAAAACATCAATAGGTTCAAGTGACCTAAATATAACAAAAGGTGCATTAACATATAGTGATGGAACAAACTCTGGAATAGTCATAAAAAACATATCGAGTAGTGAAGGCGACACAATGACATTAGATGTAACAATACCAGATGTAGCAGATTATGACATATGGAAAGATACAAACTTTAAAGATGAAACAGGAGAAAATGAATATTTAATAAAAAACATAGATGCAATTTCATATGATGATAAACTTTATACAGTAAGTATTGGCAATAATAAAATATATACGCATACATATGATAAAGATATATGGACAAACATAAACATATCCAATATAGAAAACAGCAATAATTTAACTAAAGCATCTTTATTAAATCTAGACAATGAACTATATTTATTGGTATCAACCTTTGATAAAATTATATTATACAAATATAGTAATGGATGGAACAAAGTAACAGAAATGCTTAATAATAATGGTTCATATGCATACAAAATATTGAATCACAAAATATATTTAACGGTAAATACAGAAAGTCAAAAAGCATCATTATACGAATTAAATAATAATAAATTTGAATTAGTAGGAATTTATTATCAAGGAAACGCTAGAGACTTAATTGGAACAACAGCAATAGAAAATATAAATAATAAAACATATGTTACATGTAGACAAGCTAATAACAAAATAAGACTATATGAAATACAAGATAAAAAATTCAAAGAGATACCAAATACAATGAATGCCAACCAATATGATGTTGTTTCATTAAATAATAAAATGTATTTTGTATTAGGAAGTGATACAAATAATAAAACAATGAGAATGATTGCTTTTGATGGAACGAACTTTGAAACAATAAATACAAATATAGAATTAGGAGATCCAAAAGTAACAGTATCACAAGGAAATCTATATATATTAGCAACAGAAATTTCAGAAACACAAAATGGAAAAACAATATTATATGCATACAATGAAAAAACAAAAGAAATAGAACAAGAAGGAAAAAATGTAGACAATGCTGCAAGTGCTGGGAACTTAAGTTTAACATCAATAAAAAACAAAATCTATGTAATGTTAAGAAGAAAAACAGATGGAGTTATTGTTGTAAAAGAAAAAGAAACAGTAAATAGCTTAAAGTCGCTATCAATAGTACCTCCTAAAAAAACTACATATATAGTAGGCGAAAAACTAGATATAACAGGAATGAAAGTAACTGCAAATTATATTAAAGAACAAAAAGAAATTAAAGATTATACAATATCAGGATTTGATTCAACAAAACCAGGAGAATATAATGTGACCGTAACATATGGAGGAATAAGCAATACATTTTCATATACAATAGTTGCAAAAGCTCAAAACAATACAACACTAAAAGAATATCTAACCAAAGCAAATTATAAAATAGAAAATGAATTTACTAACGGATTTGTTGTTGGAGAAACAATAAATAACATAAAAAACAAATTACAAAACAAAGATATTAATATAAAAACATCAACAAATATCATATCAACAGGTACAGAAATTTCTTATGGGACAGAAAAATATACAGTAGTTATATACGGAGATATAAATGGAGATGGAAAAATAAATTCAGCAGACCTTTTAAAAATGAGACAACACTTAATAGGTACATTAGAATTAAAAGGAGCAAATAAAAAAGCTGCAGCATTAGTTAACGGAAACACAATAAATTCAGCAGATTTGTTAAAATTAAGACAACATTTATTAGGCATAAATAATATAAAACAATAAAATAAGGAGATAAGTATGAAAAAAATATATATAATATTAATATTGGCAATAATGCTAATATTTCCACAAGTAGTATTGGCTGCTGGTGGTGTATCAATTAGTGCACCATCTTCAGTAGAAAGCGGAAACAATGTTACTATAAAAGTTACAATATCAAATGTTGCAGCATGGAATATAAAAATAACAGCATCTGGAGCAACAGATGGAGTTACAAAAAGTTATGCAGATGCAACAGAAGATGCATTAAATACAACAAAAACATTTAGTATTACTTGCAATAGCAAAGGAACAGGAAGTATAAATATTAAAGTATCAGGAGATGTAACAACTCAAGATGGCAAAAATACAGACATATCATCTTCAAAAACAATTTCAGTAACGGCAAAAACAACCACAGTTCCAACACCAACTCCTGCACCCACTCCAACACCAACACCAACACCAACTCCAAGCAATCCTTCTTCAAAGCCAAACACAGAAAATGGAGGAATAACACAAAATCAACAACCACAGTCAAAACCAAATCAAAATACAAATACTAATAGTTCTCAAACACAAACATCAAAACAGAATGAAGATAAAAAAACAGATAAGACAAATCCAACAACAGAAAATCAAGTAACAGAAAATAAACAAGAAGAAAAAGAGGAAGAACAAGAAAAAACAGAACAAACACAAGAGGAAAGAAAATCAATTAAAATAAAAATAAATGAAAAAGAATATACTGTAATAGAAAATAGAGAAGAACTACCAAAATTAAATTCATATGAAGAAACAAGTATAAAAATAAATGAAATAGACATACCAGCATTAGAAAGCCCAATAACTAAACTTACAATAATTGGTATAAAAGATGAAAATGGAAAAACAATGACAGCAGTATATAACAATAATACTTATAAAATATACAATGAAACAACATCAAAATTGTTAACTTTATTTATTACAGATAAAGAATTAAATGGTTATAATAAAACAACTATAATAATAGATGACCAAGAATATAATGCATACGAAATAGATGATAGATTCGCTGTTGTATATGCAATGAATTTAAACGATGGTGAATATAATTATTATAAATATGACAAAAAAGATGGAACATTTCAATATTATGAAACAAAAGACATAACAAATAATAGCAAAAGCTATAAAATACTTATAAGTGCATTATCAATATTACTTATTATTGCTATAACAACAATTTTTATATTATTTTTTAGAAAAAAACAGTAAAAAACAAAGTGCCTAGAAACTTATAAAAAGCAAAAAATAGGCACTTTTTTTGATGCAATAAAAAAATAACGAC
>CAKPQY010000072.1 GCA_934179885.1 uncultured Clostridia bacterium | reverse complement strand
TAGTACATATTGATAAAAAGATCTTATTGATGCTATACATCTTGAAATAGTTGAAGGTTTTTTTCCTAATTCTTCTAGATACTCAATATAATTTTGCATTACTTCTTCGTCTACTTTATTATATGGTACTTCGCATCCTTCTATATATCTTCTGAATTGTTTTAAATCTCTTTTGTATGATTGTAATGTGTTGTTTGATAATTTCTTATCATTTTCTAAAAATTCAAAAAAAAGTTTTAATTGTTTCTCCATTTTTCCCTACCCCTAATTCAAAATATTTTATTTACATAAATTATGTATATGTTATATCAAACTATTTAAAAAAAGTAAATAGATTTTTAAAAATATTTTATAAATTTTTTTAAAATATTTGTAGAAATTAATATTTCTATAGCTGATGATATACATAAAAGCACTAACATAATTGATGAAAAAATTGTATGTCTAAGCAGTTCTATTTTTATATTATCCTTGTTTCTATTTTTTACTATTGATTTGTATAATTTAAATCCGACTTACTCCTATTGCAATTATTGCTGGAATAAATATTATGTTTTGTAATAATAAGCTTAAAAAAATAAATAATATTCCTTTTCCTGTTCCCATTAATACCATTATTGATGCTATTGTATATCCAAGGCAAAATCCTCTATATAATATTATTCCAAAAACTATCGGTATTCCGTATTACAGTTGTTCCAAAAAACCAGAGTGTTACTGCTAAAATAATATTTTCAATTATTGTTGTTTTTAATAGTTCTATATGGTCTAATTCTTCTGTGTTTTTTAGTTTATCTATAAAATTATTTAGGTATGATGTTATTTCTGACATTTGTGCTTCTTGCGTGTTGTTTATAAACATTACTCCTAAAAAAATTCCTACTATAAATATTAATGTAACTAAAATATATTCTTTACTATTATTTGTAATATGCTGATATATTGTGTTTTTTATATTTAATCGTTTGTTTTTTTTCATAATGTTCTCCTTATTTTTACACTTGTTTATACATAATGTGTATTCGATAAAGAGATTTTTAGAACTATTATTATAACATAAAACTTCCTATAGAATAAATTTATTCTATAGGAAGTTTTATAATAATTAATAATTTATATAATTTTACCGTAGTTGCCTCCACCACCAGATTGAACTTTTGCCTCACCTGTTCTTGCTTTTTCAATTGAATTTGCAACTTTTTCTCCTACAACCGCTTCTATATCATCTTTTGATAATTTATGTAATATGTTCATTTCAGTTTCAAAAGTATCTAACAACTTTTCAATTGTCTTACCACCTACCCCTGGAATAAATCCAAGTGGGACTTGATATATATATGGTGGTCTATTTGCTGGGCTTTGAGTTTCCTTTTTATCTTTTATTAATTCTATTCTATCAAAAACACCAAATGTTACTTTATCACTTCCACATTTTGGGCACACTGATATTGGTTCTTTTGTTTCTATTGTTTGATTACAGTTATCGCAATAAGTTCTGTGGTATTTTCCAAGTTTTGGATCTAATCCATAGTTTGCAATTATTTTTCTTCCATCTTCATTTTTCAAAGCTTTTACAACTTCTTTAAAAGATATGTCTTCTACTTGCATTTTGTTGTATTCTCTTGCTATTTTTGGAAGAGAATGTGCATCTGAATTTGTTACAAATGTCTTGTTTTCTAATTCTGATATTTCATCTGCTAAAAATGTGTCTGAGCTTAAGCCTAATTCTACTGCAAATATTTTATCATATTTTTCTTTGAAAATATCTTGTAGTCTATCAGCACAATTTCCATAATAACTTTTAAATGGTGTAAATATGTGTGCTGGTATTAAAATTCCATTGTATTTTTCTACAATGTCAATTAATTCATATCCTGATACATCTGACCTTTGTGTGCTTAATGTTATGTTTTTTATATGATGACTCATTTCATTTGAAAATGCTTTTATGTCTTTTAAATGTGGAAAGAAACAAACATTATGAGCAGCACCACATTTTCCGTTTCTTCCTTTTTCTGACGTCTCTACTTCACTTCCTAAAAGAATACATACTTTATCTTTGTATATAATTCCACCATCTTCTAGTTCATATGCTTCTCCTGTTTTTAAAAAATTTTCTATATCTTCTATTACATATGGTGATGCACAGTCTATTATTCCTACTATATTTATTCCTTTTCTATCAGCACATTCTTTTGCAATGTTAGCAAAATTTAGACTTTTAGCGGCTGTTATTTTGATTGGTTTTCCACTTTCTGACCTTCCTATGTGAACATGTAAATCTGCAAATACTTCGTACATTTTTATTCCCCTTCCCTTTATAAAAAGACGATTTTGATTATCGTCTTTTATAGTTCTAAACCATCTTTTTCTCTTTTTAATTCTTCTAATATGTCTTCTCCTATGTATTTGTCACGAGTATCTTGGGAAAACATAGGTATTTGCTCTTTTGCCTTTATTTTATCATTTAATAATTTTTCAAATTTAGGCAATAGTGAGAACACTCTATTTGTTGAATTTTCTTCACATATTTTTTTTAATGCTACTAGTGGTTTCATAAAAACTGTTCCTACTTTTTCTTGTGTTTCCATTATACTTCTACCTCCTGCATTTCTTTGATAAATTCTTTAAATTGTTCTATATATCTATTATTTTTTCCTCGTAAATTATCTTCTTCTAATTGAACCAATGCTTTCTCTGGTGTAAATCCCGCTCTTTCTGGTCTATCTAAAAGCATTCCACCAAAATTATCTACTAATTCTAAAATATCACTTTCTGGTTCTCTTGGCTCACTTCCACTATATCTATTTACTTCTTCACAGATTTTACAGAATCTTTTATCAAATCCAAGTGTCGCTAAAAAATCTGCTCCTTTTTTTGCATATGTATGTAGGCTTTCTAAACTTTGTGGGCCATCTATTTTTTTACAATTGCATAATAGGCAAGCTGTTAACACTATGTTTTTATCTATTTCTTCTCCTATATCTGTATATTCTAAAAACATTCTTGCTATTTCAGTTTTAAATATTATTGAATTATTAAAAAACAGAGTTATTCCTTTTCTTTCTTTTAATAATCTTTGTAATCTATTTAATATATCCATTTTTCCTACTAAATTTTTTTCATTTAAAAGGTAATCTGCAAATGTTTCCATTTTATCCCCCTTGTGTATTTTTATACTATTCTTTTTTAGTATAATTTAAACTTTAGTATTTTGCAATATTTTGTAAAAATGTAACAAAAATTTAATATAATTGTAATATTTCAGTTATTACTATATTAAAGTGTTTTTATAGCATTTCTTGCAAGTTCATCGCATCTATTATTAAACTCATTATCTGCATGTCCTTTTACTTTAATAAAATTAACTTTATGTATTTTAGTTAGATTATAAATTTCTTGCCATATTTCTTTATTTTTTACTGGCTTTTTATCTGATGTTTGCCAGTTGTTTTTTTGCCAGTTATAAATCCAACCTTGTGAAAATCCATTTACTAAGTATGCACTATCACTATATAAATCAACTTCGCAAGGGAATTTCAACATTTTTAGTCCTTCTAGCGCTGCTGTAAGTTCCATTACATTATTAGTTGTGTCTTTTTTTCCTCCTGAAATTTCTTTTTTGGTGTCCTTATACATTAAAATTGCTCCCCATCCTCCTGGTCCTGGATTTCCTGAGCATGCTCCGTCTGTGTATATAATTACTTTTTCCATAATTTTCCCTTTCTTGTAATTTTCAATATTTTATGTTATTATATCAATATATTATTTTTTTAACAAGTATTTGTTTATAAAAAAGAAAGAAGGTGCTATTAATGAGCAAAGTTTTAGGAATAATAGCCGAATATAATCCATTTCACAATGGTCATCTATATCATTTAGAAAATTCAAAAAAATTAACAGGTTGTGACTACTCAATTGCTATTATAAGTGGTAATTTTACACAACGTGGCTCTACTTCTATAATTAATAAATGGGAAAAGACTAAAATGGCACTTTCAAATGGTATTGACTTAGTTATAGAATTACCTGTTTTATATTCAATTTCTAGCGCTGAAAATTTTGCAGATGGAGCAATTAAAATTTTAAATTCTTTAGGAATTGTTGATTATCTATCTTTTGGAGCAGAAACTTCTGATGTAAATGTTTTAAAAAATATTGCTGATGTTTTATATGCAGAACCTAACGAGTATAAAAATATTCTTTCTCATGAGCTAAAAAAAGGAGTATCTTTTCCAAAAGCTCGTGAAAATGCTTTGTTAATGTATCTTAATGATATTAGGACATATTCAGGTGTCTTATCTTCTCCAAATAATATTTTAGGAATTGAGTATTTAAAAGCTCTTAAAAAATATAAAAGTGAAATAAATCCTATTTGTGTTAAAAGGATTGAGTCTGAATATAATAGTACTAATTTTTCAAATGATATTGCAAGTGCTACTGCTATTAGAAGTCTTGTTAAAAATAAAAGTTTTGAGATTATTAAAACTTTATTACCTTCTGATACTTATTCAATTTTAATTGATAATATAAAAAATGGTCATATTATTGAAGATTTAAATATTTTTGAAAAAGAGATAATCTATGTTTTAAGAAAGATGTCAATTGAAGAAATTGCTAATCTTCCTGATGTTTCTGAAGGATTGGAGTTTGCTATTAAAGATGCTGCTAATTCATGTAATAGTATTGTTGAATTTTTAAGTATGGTAAAGTCTAAAAGATATACATCAACTAGAATTCAGCGTATTCTTTTATATGCTTTGCTTGGAATTACTAAAAAGGATATGGAAGTTTCTAAAAACACTTTACCTTATGTTAGAGTTTTAGGTTTTAATGAGAATGGTAAAAAACTTGTTTCTGAGATTTCTAAAAATAATCCTAAGCTTAATATAATAACTTCTGTTAAGAAGTTTGTTGATTCTAATAAAAATAAGAATTTAAATTTGTTATTAAATAAAGATATTTTTGCTACAAATGTTTATACTATTGGTTATGAATATGATTCTTTGAATAATTTAGATTTTAAAAATGGAATTATAAAATTTTAGAAAACTTAAAGGGAAAAGATTTGGTGAGTTCATATATAT
>CAKPQY010000071.1 GCA_934179885.1 uncultured Clostridia bacterium | reverse complement strand
ACATTTGGCTGTCCTATTACAGCCACTTTTATTATTTCATCATCATCTTCTGAATCATCTTTTTCAGGGAAATGTTCATATACAGCATCCAGTACATCTCCTATTCCTAGTGCATTAGTTGCTGATATAGGATGTGGTTCACCTATTCCTAAATTATAAAATTCATATGCTTCTTGGCTGTCTTTATCATAATTGTCTGCTTTGTTGCAAACTAGTACTATTGGCTTACCTGATTTTTTTAACATTAAAGCAATTTCTCTATCAGCAGCAGTTACACCTTGTCTTATATCTGTTAAAAATATAATTACATCTGCCATTGCTATTGCTAAATTTGCTTGTTCTCTCATTTGAGATAAAATTATATCTTCCGAATCTGGTTCAATACCACCTGTGTCAACTAGTGTAAAATTTCTTCCGCGCCAATTTGTTTCAGCATAAATTCTGTCTCTTGTAACACCTGGTGTGTCTTGAACTATTGATATTCTACTTCCTGCCAAATAGTTGAAAAATGTTGATTTTCCTACATTTGGCTTTCCTATTATTGCTACTATTGGTTTTGACATATTATTCCTTCCTTTGTCCCAAAAGGGATTGTTCTTTTTGGGACATTTTTATGTTTTATTTTCTTATTGAAACATAATGTCCCAACAAGAACCGTCCCTTTTGGGACATTATCTTCCGGCCGCCGCCGCCACCGGCCACCGGCCTCCTCCTCCGCCTCCGGAGAAGCCACCGCCTCCACCAGAACCTGATGAAGCTGTTGCTGATGCTATAGATGAACTTATTGCATTAGAAAAACTTGAGCTAAAGTTTGTGTGCATCATTACATTTATATATGAATATGTTGCCATATTTGTTGTTACTTCATCAAAGTTTGGATATATTATTTTTAGTTGTTTTATAACTTTATCTGCTATTCCAAATGCTGTTGCATAAACTAAATATTTTTCCCATATAACTAATTCTGGTACTTCTCTTTTGTCTAACATTGAAAAGTCTTCCATATATTTTTTTAAGCCTTTCCATTGTTCTTGCATATCAACACCTTTTTGTGTTAATACATTTAATTTTTTTGCAATTTTGCCACACATTATTGCATTTATTATAAATATAATTATTGGTATTATAAATACAATAAATGTAAACCACAACATAAATATTGTCGCTAATATATAACCAGTTTGAATGTCTTTATATTTATAATATTCTTTTTGTATTTCTGAATCTATGATTTCTTCTTTAATAAGTTGATTATTAACTGCATTATAAGTTCCTTTTAATAAGCTTTCTATTTTTGATGGATGATTTTCTATATATTTTTCTAATTCTTTTAAGGTTATCACTTTTTTTCCTTTTGCTGCATCTCTTACAAATGTCATTACACGTTCTTCATCTGATTTTAATCCATCACTTACTTGTTTTAAAATATGGATATTTATAACATCTTTTCCTTTTTCATTTTTTTCTTGTTTTATTTCTAAATATCCTTTTAATGATAAATCAAGCATTGTTGCTGAAAAAATCTTTCCAAAATTTGTTGCTGTAAATTCCTTCATATTTACATTTAAAGTTTTTACTGATTCTCCTGGAGTTGAGTTTTCATCTGGTAAATCTCTGTAATATTCTAACTTTGTTGTTGGTTCATATTTTTTTAATTCTTTAATTTTTTTGAAATATTTTATTAATTTTTTTAAATATACAATAATTAATATTATATTAATTAATATATACCCTATAAATAATATAATAGGTAAATACTTGTCAATCCATTCTTGTCTTTCCCTTTTTGCATTTGCTGCATCTGCCCATTTTGTTTCTTCCTTAATAACTGTTTGTAAAATTTCTTTGTTTTTAGTTTTTTTTGAAATTGTTATTAATTCTGTTGGAAATAATGTTCTTATTTCTACATATCTTCCACTTCTAAAATTGTTTATTTCAAATTCGATTTTGTTAGCATCTGTTGCATATATTGTTCCATTTAAGTCTTCTGTATGTCCCCAAACTTTAATGTCATCTTTATTTGAAACATTTGATGGTAAATAAATTGTTCCTGTTATTTTGTCACTATCAATTTCAAAATTTTCTCCTACAAATTGCCAATATAATTCTGCATAATCATTATATTTTGTTATTGCATCTTGTACTGTATATGAGATTTCATACTTTCTTGTTTCACTACTGTTATCCAAGCCTACGCCCCAACCGATTTCAAAGTCACCATCTTCGTTTTCAGTTCCATAGTAATAATTTTTTGTAACATGATATGCCCAATTATTAGTTTTTGTAAAATTCTTTGTTGCTCCACTTGTTATTTCTTTTACTGTTACATTTGTTATTCCTGAATATTTACTAGAATCCTTTTCGAATGATTTGTATAGTGTGTTTGTGTGGCTTATGTATATATCCCACGTTTCTGTGACATCCATACTTCCATCATTATTTATTTGTGCTTCAAAGTCTAGATTATTTAGCTCTAAAGTCCCAGCGTTTGACTTTACTGTACCTACTAATATAAATGCTAATGCAAATATTAGTATATACAAAATCTTTCTTGTATTTTTCATAGATTCTCTCCTCTCTTTTTTTCATAATTATTTTACTATATTAATTTAGAAAAAGCAAGGAAATTATTGACAAATCTTAAGCTCCAAATATATAATGGAGCGAAGCGTAGTGATTTGTAGAATAAAATTTTTTTATTCTATTATGAGAAAATGAAGTATAATGAAGGGAAGGATTCTAATGGCATTTGATGGAATAGTTACAAAAGCTATAACAGCAGAATTAACAAATCTTTGTGGAGCAAGAATTGACAAAGTATTTCAACCTAATAAGAACGAAATAATATTAGGTTTATATTTAAATAAAATGAATTATGCATTAGACATTTGCATAGATGCACAAAATTGCAGGATAAATTTAACAACAAATTCTAGGTCAAACCCACAAGTAGCACCCAATTTTTGCATGCTATTACGTAAAAATTTAATAGGTTTAAAGCTTAAAAATATAATAACTTTTGATTTAGAAAGATTAGTTATTTTAGAGTTTGAAGGTTTTGATGAATTAGATGATATCATCTCGAAAAAATTAGTAGTTGAATTAATGGGAAAACACAGTAATATCATTTTATTAGATGATACAAATATCATAATTGATAGTTTGAGGCATATAAAAGAAATTGATGAAAATTATAGAGATATATTGCCTCACACAAAATACTCTATTCCTACTTCAAATAAATGCAGTTTTTTAGATTTGAAAGATTTTGATGACTTTAAAAATCATTTAAATTTATCTAATATTGAAGATTTACCTGTAGAAATTTCGAATACTTTTAATGGAATATCTAAAAATTTTATTTGTTCAATAATTAATAAATTTGAAATAAAAGAGCTAAATGACTCAAATCTAGAAACTATCTTTAATTATATTAAAAATATAATTGATAATATTGGAACAGATAACCTATCTTTTGAAAAAATAAAAAATCAACAAGGAATTATTAAAGACTATTTTTTAGTGCCTTCTACATCTATTGAACCTTTTTCATTAAACTTTTTTATAGATGATTTTTATTTCAACAAAGAAACATCTGAAACATTTCGAAATTATAGAAATACTTTATTAAAATTAATTTTAGATGCATTAAAAAAATATAACAAAAGATTAACTAATATAAATGAGAAATTACATGAATGTGATGATATGGAAAAATATAGAGTTTACGGTGAACTTATAACAGCAAATTTATATAAAATTCCTAACAAAAATATAGAAGAAATTGAACTTGAAAATTATTATGATAACAATAATAAGATTTTAATAAAACTTGATAAGCGTTACTCTCCTAGCATTAATGCTAAAAGATTTTTTAAAAAATATTCAAAATTAAAAAACGCTTTAGCAATAGTTACTGAGCAAAAAAAAGAAACTTTAAAAGAACTTGATTATATTGAAAGTATTGTTTACGAACTTGAAGATTCTTCTACTGTTGATGAACTTACTGCCATTTTTGAAGAAATTTCTGAAAATGATATTTTTAAAGAAAAAACTTCTAAAACTAATAATACAAAAAAATCTAAAATAAAGAAATCAAAATTAACAAAAAATAAAGAAGTTTCTTTTAATCCAATTAAATATAATATTGATGGTTATACAATTTTAGTTGGTAGAAATAATAATGAAAATGATTATTTAACTTTAAAATATGCTAATAAAAATGACTTGTGGTTTCATACTAAAGATTTTCATGGAAGTCATACAGTTTTAAAAATAGATAATAATTTGCCTTATCCTAATTTTGATATTTTGGTTGCAACTGCTCAAATTGCTGCTCAACATAGTAAGGCAAAAAATTCTTCTAATGTTCCTGTTGATTATTGTGAAGTTAAGTTTGTTAAAAAGCCTTCTGGTGCTAGGCCTGGTATGGTTATTTATACTAATAATAAAACTTTGAATGTTAATCCTATATAAAAAAGAGAGATTAAGGGACTGTCCTCAAAATCTCTCTTCTATAATAATATTTCATTGATAGTTATATATATTAAAATATAGTGATGCGCAGTTTGGGAGGAAACATATTCATACAGATTAGCTAGATTAACTTTTCTAATACAGAAATTATAATTAAAGATGCTTATATGACAATTCCGACCAGCAAAGAACAGTATTTTAATATATATAACTATCAATTTTTTTAAATTAAAAGAGAGATTTTTAGACCAGTCCCTTAATCTCTCTTTTTATTGTACAACACCAATTAAATCATAATTACTTACATCTATAATTTTGCAATCAGCAAAACTATTCAAAATATCTTTTTCATTTAAATTTCCATCATTTTTAATATACACCAAACCATCTTCTTCTGGAACATCCTGCATAGTTCTACCTATAAAATATTTTCCATCAAAAGACATATCTTCTATTAAAACTTTATAATCTTTTCCAATTTTCTTTTTTAAGTTTTCCAATGATATTTCTGCTTGAGCCTCCATAACTTTATTGTATCTTGATTTTTTTGTATTTCCATGTATTTGTTCTGGAAGTCTTGCAGCTGGTGTTCCTTCTTCTTTTGAATACATAAATG
>CAKPQY010000070.1 GCA_934179885.1 uncultured Clostridia bacterium | reverse complement strand
ACCTATGACAGTTAATGATGGTGGAATTATAAAACTTGGATATAATGAAGAAATAGATAAATTAAAAACAGCAACAACTGAAGGAAAAAATTGGATAATTCAGCTAGAAACAGAGGAAAGAGAAAAAACAGGAATTAAAAACTTAAAAGTTGGATTTAATAAAGTATTTGGATATTATATTGAAATCACCAAATCATATTTAAATCAAGTACCAGATAGATTTATAAGAAAACAAACTCTAACAAATGCAGAAAGATTTATAACAGAAGATTTAAAAAATTTAGAAAATCAAATTTTAGGAGCAGAAGAGAAAGTTGTAAATCTGGAATATAATGCATTTGTAGAAATAAGAGAAGAAATAGCTAAAAATGTAAAAAGACTACAAAAAACTGCTAATGTAGTATCAACACTAGATGTTTTAACATCATTTGCAACAGTTGCAGAAGATATGAATTACTGTATGCCAACAGTTGATAATTCAGGTGTAATAGATATTAAAGGTGGAAGACATCCAGTAATTGAAAAAATGTTAGGAACAGGAAGTTTTGTTGAAAATGATACATATCTAGATAAAAATGATAATAGACTATCAATTATAACAGGACCTAACATGGCTGGTAAATCAACATATATGAGACAAGTTGCGCTAATTACATTAATGGCACAAGTTGGAAGTTTTGTACCAGCGACAGATGCACATATAGGGGTTGTAGATAAAATCTTTACAAGAGTTGGAGCATCAGATGACCTAAGTATGGGACAAAGTACATTTATGGTAGAAATGATGGAAGTTGCAACGATACTTAAAGAAGCAACATCAAACAGTTTAGTTATTCTTGATGAAATAGGAAGAGGAACATCAACATATGATGGTTTATCAATTGCTTGGGCAGTTGCCGAATACATAGCAGATAAAGAAAAATGCGGAGCTAAAACATTATTTGCAACACATTATCATGAACTTACAGAACTTGAAGAAAAACTTGAAGGAGTTAAAAACTATAATATTGCAGTTAAAGAAAAAGGTGAAGATATAATCTTTTTAAGAAAAATTTTAAGGGGTGGAACTGATGAAAGTTATGGTATACATGTTGCTAGGTTAGCAGGTGTACCAAAAGTTGTTACTCAAAAAGCTGATGAAATTTTAAAAGGATTAGAAAGAAAAAATATCTTAACAGGCAAAAAACAAGAAAGCAAAAAAGTTGTAGAAGGTCAATTTGATATGTTTAATTATAAATTAGCAGAAATAGCTCATGAAATTGATAAAATCAATTTAAATGAATTAACACCAATTGATGCTTTAAATACTTTGGTTAAAATAAAAGAAAAATTGAAATAGGGATTAGAGGCTTAGCCTCCAATCCCTATTTTCTTATTCCTCTTCGAAATAACGAAGAAGAGTGCTTCTTGTACTCATTTTTGAAGTTTTTTCTACTTCAGAAAGATATTTATCAACAAGGTTAATGTAATAAATTTCCTCTTTTAAAAAATCTTCAAGAGTGAAAGAATCGGTCAAGTCAATGAAAGAATTTCTCAAACTACTAAAAATTGGTAAAGCAGGTTTTAAAGTATTTATATCAAATAAAACTTGAAGGTAATACTTTTTTTTATAAAAAGAAGAAGAAAGAACCTTCTCACAATATAAATACATATTGCTGCCATCTTTAGGAGATTTTAAAGAAGCTTTACAACCAAGTAAAAAGTCCAAAAGCCATTTTTCTTTGAAATCTACATTTACTGCATCAAGAAACTCTCCTAAATTATCATTTGTTAATTCTGTAAACCGATTTTTTTCCATATACAATACCCTCCATTTGTAGTATATTTTTATATTATATATAGTATATATAATATATATATTAACATAAAAATGACATATTGTCAAAAAGAGCCTTTTTCTTTTCTTCACTCATTTCTATTAAAGGTAATCTAGGAATTCCAAAATCAAAACCAATTTCATTAAGTGCAGCTTTAACAGGAATAGGATTAACTTCAGAAAATAAACTGCTAATTAAAGGAATAGATTCAAGTTGTTTCTTTTTTGCATTTTCAATATCACCATTTAAAAAATCATAAATCATGTCATGAGTAAATTTGGGCTTAATATTAGACAAAACAGAGATAACACCTAAACCACCTAAAGAACAAATAGGAATTGCTTGGTCATCATTTCCAGAATAAATATGTAAATTATTACCACATAAATGAGCAATTTCTACAACTTGGAAAATGTTACCACTAGCTTCTTTTATAGCTACAATATTTTCAATTTTTGATAATTCTAAACAAGTTTTGGGATTAATATTTACACCAGTTCTACTAGGCACATTATATAAAATTATGGGAACATTAACATTGTCAGCAATTAGCTTATAGTGAGCAACTAAACCAGTCTGAGTAGTTTTATTATAATAAGGTGTTACAACTAAAATTCCATCGACACCTAAATTTTCAGCAATTTTAGACATTTCAACTGCTTCTTTAGTATTATTTGAACCAGTTCCAGCAATTACAGGAACTTTTCCATTTGAAACTTCTAAAGCACATTTTATAATTTCAATTTTTTCTTCTTTTGTCATTGTTGAACTTTCACCAGTTGTACCACAAACTACAAGTGCATCAATATGGTTATCAATTTGAAATTTTAAAAATTTTTTGAATTCTTCAATGTTAACACCGTTTTCATTAAATGGAGTTGGAACAGCTGAAGCAGCACCTTTAAATAATATTTTTTTCATATATAATAAATCATCCTTCCTTAAAGTAATTTTGATGTATTGTTACAATTCACTGTACTAAAAAAGCCTATAAAATTTGATAATATATAACAATGTATTTAATTATATGTCATTAAATGTATAAAATAACTTGAACAATAAAAATTATTATGATATAAATATATATGTAAAAAAGGGAGGATACAAATGATAAATGATGTAGATACACAAAAAAGGAAGCAAAATATGAAATTATATTCAATATATAGAGCAATATCAATGGATATAATATTTTACTATGCAATAGAATTTTTATTTTTAACACAAACAAAAAACATAAATGCATCAGATGTAGTACTAAAATCATCATTTTATGCAATGTTTATGGTAATTATGCAAATACCAGCAAATATAATAGTACAAAAAATAGGAATTAGAAGATGCACAATATTAGCCAATATATTTAATGTAATATATTTACTAATAATGATATTTGCAACAAATTTAAAAACATTGATTATAGCAGAGTTTTTTAGCGCATTATGTTTTTCAATAAAAAATATATCAGACACAACATTATTGAATATGTCAATTCCAGAAGGAAATAAAAAATCAGAGATTTTCTCAAAAATTGAAAGTAAGGGAAATAGAAATTATTATTATATAAATGCAGTTACATCAGTTTTAGCAGGATTTTTATATACTATTAATCCATATACCCCAATAATAGGCTCAGTAATAATAGCAATATTTGCAACTATATTATCATTAGGATTTCAAGATGTGGAAATATACGATAAAAATATAGAAAATAATGGACTTGGCATAAGTGAACAAATAAAAGATTTAAAAAATTCATTTAAATTTATTATAAAATCAAATAGAATAAGAAGTTTAATATTATATTCAGGAATTATGTGGGGAACTTTTTGCTTAGTTGGTACATATAGAACAAGTTTATTAGAAGAGATAGGAATATCTGCAACTTGGATTGCAATTATAGCAGCAGTAGTTGATATTGCTTCAGGAATTGGAGCTAAAAATCAATTAAAAATTCATAAAATATTTAAAAATAAAACATTATCAGTATTAGCAATAACTACTGCAGTAATGATTTGGCTATCAGGAATAATAGGAAATAGTAATTTATCAGCTAACAGCATTATGATAGCAACAATGATATTTTATATTGTAATAAATACAAATAAGGGAGCGTTTGGTGTCCTAATGACTAGATATTTAAGCAACTTTACAAATCCAACAATGCTTCCTAAAATATATTCAATAAATGCAATAAGCAGAAACTTTTTTAGAATGACAATAGGATTTTTAGGTTCTTATATATTGTCAATAACTAATACAGCAAATAGTTTAATACTAACAGGAATCATTTTTAGTATTGTAACACTATCATTAATTAGTTATATGAAAACGAGAACTGGATTAAAGCCAGAAGAATATAAAAAAGAAGATATAGAATTTGATATTTAGGGAAATATGTGATATAATTTTGCTTGATTTTAGTTTTATAATGACTATATAAAACCATAAGCAAAACGGAATAAAGCGAAGGGAGAAAACGATATATGAGTAAAAAGAGAATATTAACAGGAGATAGACCAACAGGAAGGCTACATATAGGACATTATTTTGGTTCATTAAAAACAAGACTAGAAATGCAAGAAAATCCTGAATATGAACCATTCATATTAATAGCAGATGTACAAGCATTAACAGACAATTTTAATAATCCAGAAAAAGTAAGAAAAAATGTAAGAGAAGTAGCAATAGATTACTTATCAGTTGGAATAGACCCTAAGAAAACAACAATATATATACAATCAATGATACCAGAAACAGCGGAACTTACAGTATACTATTCAAATTTAGTTACAATAGCAAGACTACAAAGAAATCCAACAGTAAAAACAGAAATAGCTCAAAAGAAAGATTTGTTTGGAGAGAGCGTAACATATGGATTTTTAGGATATCCGGTAAGTCAAGCAGCAGACATAACAACATTTGAAGGAGAACTAGTACCAGTTGGTGAAGACCAATTACCATTAATTGAACAATGTAGAGAAATTGTAAGAAAATTCAATAGTATATATGGTGAAGGCGTTTTAAAAGAACCAAAAGCAATACTTTCAAATGCTAAAAGAATAAAAGGGTTAGACGGAAACGAAAAAATGGGAAAATCTCTAGGAAATGCAATATACTTATCAGACAGCCCAGAAGAGATTACAAAAAAAGTAATGAATGCAGTTACAGACCCAAATAGAATAAAAAAGGATGATTTAGGAAATCCTGATGTATGTATGGTTGCATACTATCATAACCTATTTACATCAAAAGAAGATGTAAAAACAGTATGTGAAGAATGTAAAGCTGGAAAACGTGGATGTGTTG
>CAKPQY010000069.1 GCA_934179885.1 uncultured Clostridia bacterium | reverse complement strand
CTACATAATAATGCTATTTTTAAGCATTATTGTAAACTGATTGGAGAATATAAAAAATCGCTACAACTTAGATAGCTGTAACGATATAAGTTTGGTTGCGGGGGTAAGACTCGAACTTACGACCTTCGGGTTATGAGCCTCTACCCGTTTTATTTACCATAGTAATTTAATATTTTTACTCAAACCTAATATTTCTCCTATTAATATGCTCCTTAATAGCTCTCGCAATCAACTTATGCCCCTCCTCATTAGGATGAATTCCATCATCACATAAATATTTGCCATAATCCTTCTCCTCTAAAAATTTTGATGTAATATCTATTATCTGTATATTATTATTTAACGCCAACTTAAACAACTCAATATTATATCTTTCATGCCAATTACTCAAAAACTGAACATTCCCATTCATCCATTTCAATATATTCTCCTCATTCAAATTATTAGATATTCTTTTTATATATTTCTTAGAATCTATTGGTGGTAAAGATAAACGAACCGGAATTTTTTGCATTTCTTTTACTTCTTTTATAAGTTGTGTATAAATATTTATAAAATCTGATATTGTACTATTAGGTAAATGTTCTATGTTAGGATTTTCTGATACTTCTTTCCAATTAAAGTCGCAATCATTTCCGCCAAATTCCATTATTACATATTTACTAGAACTTTCTCTTATCAAATCTAAATTTTTTTCAATAGTTTTTTCTCCATGTAAAATTGTGCTTCCAAATTTTGCTTTATTTTCTATTTCAATTCCAAATGTTTCTTCACAAGTATTAGAAAAACGATTTTGAGTCACTTTATATTTATTATTTTCTAGTATGACTCCCTTTAATACTGAATCTCCAAATGCACTTATCTGTTCCATAATCTCATCCTTAAAAATATTATTGTATTATTTCATCTATTTTTTCTAATCTTTGCTACAAAGAATCCTTCATACAATTCATTTGGACAAACACATAAAGTTCCATCTATTTTAGTAGGAAGATGTGGTATACTCTCTATTCCTGCAAAATCAATAGGAACTATTTCAGCTTTCTCACCACTTAAAGCTTTTTTAAGTATATCTTCGTTTTCACAAGCAAGAACTGAACAAGTTGAATATACCATTTCGTGTCCTGGTTTCAATATTTTTATTGCTTTCTTTAACAATGATAATTGTGATGAGACAGACCTATCTATTAATTCTTTAGTAAATATATTTTTCAAATTACTATCATTTATATTTAATGTTCCACTTCCGCTACATGGTGCATCTAATAAAATCTGGTCAAATGAAAAGAAATCATCTATATATCTTGCATCTTTTGTCATTATAAATACACATGAAGCGCCTTGTTTATCTACATTGTATTTTAATCTCTCTGCGCGTATTTTATTTTTTTCGCATGCTGTAATATGTGCTTTATTACTAGAAAGTGCTGCCATTTGTGTTGTCTTTCCCCCTGGTGCTGCTGCCATGTCTAAAATATCTGCTCCTTCTTGAGGTTTTAGTATGATTGGTGGTAACATTGATGATAAACTTTGTAGATATATTTCACCATTTTTATATATGTCTAATTCTTGTATTTCTTTTTCATTTACATTTTCTAAAATGAATGCTTCTTTACTCCATGATATTTTTTCATATTCTATGTTTGATTCTTTTAATTTATTTTCAATTGTTTCTACATTGCTTTTTAATGTGTTTACTCTAAATGTTACTGTTCTTTGTTTTGTGTAGCCTTCCATTATTTTTTTTGATATTTCTGTTCCGTATTGCTCTTCTAACATACTTTGTAAAAATTCCATATTTTATCCTCCATCTTTATTTAAATATATCACAAATAAAGTAAAAATACAAAAAATTGAAAAATCTATATTAGTAATAAGACTTTAACTGTTTTTGCATAAAAAAACAGCTAGCTTTTTAGCTAACTGTGATATGGTTGCGGGGGATAGACTCGAACTACCGACCTTTGGGTTATGAGCCCAACGAGCTGCCAACTGCTCCACCCCGCGATGTATGATATTTTTATTATACTACTACTATTATGATTTTGTCAATACATTTTGAAATTTAAGTTTATTTTTTATTATTTTTTTATTAGTTTCAATTAAAAAATTGAATTAATAGCCAAAAAGTGAAATTTGACAGTATTTACATAAAATGTTATAATATATTTATATATTTTATATAACACACCAATAAGTAAAGGAGGCATTTTATGAGTGCAAATAATTTAAAAACAACGAAAGCAAAAACTTTCGTAACAAAAAAAGTCTCACTAGAAGGTATCAACCTTCGGATAGAGGTAATTACATTCACTTATAACGTAATTGCGGAAATGAGTCCGGAGGGCAAGCCATTACGGCTAGTTTCAAAAAAACAAATTAATGAAAAGGCTGAAGCGCTAGACTTTAATTTAAAAGAGGTTACGCCGGAAGAAATTGCAAACTTTCGAAAGAATGGTGTTCCTTCTTTCATTTTAAAGTTAGACGGCAAACTGTTTCATACAGTAATTCCGCGTGGTATAAATTTGATGCCAGCCAAATTCTTAGGCTCACATCAATGTTCCCACGCCGGAACCGTTTGTAACCGTTTATCAGCATCTCCAGATACAGGCTGTGAGAAAGTCCGTATGGGTTCTAGTTATCTAGAACTCTATCCATGGATTACAAAAGGATATGAGACATTTAACGCATTGCATGATTGCTTTGTAGTTATAAATTGTTCACATTATGAGGATTGTCCACCTCGTAAGCATTTAAATGCTGATCGCATTGATAGTGCCAAACTCAGTTTAGCACAGTATATTTTGGGAGAAGAAGTAAAAGATCTCTCAGATATAAAACTAAAACTTTAATTGGAATGTTAGAGCCGGATTTCACAAATGTGAATCCGGCTTTTTTTATTTATTTAACTCTTTATATCTCTTAATTTTCATAGTAGAAGTCTTCTCAAACTCTCCCTCTTTAATCTCCAATGATTTAATAGCCTTATAAGAAGTCAATTTTTTATTTACTTCTTTAATGTTTTTCCAAATTATATCATAAATTTCCTTATCAGAAAGTTTACCATGTAACTCTTCTATTTTTTCATAATCTGGTAAAACTCTAGCAGTAATAATTAATTCTTTTTCTTCTTTTTTACTATCAGCATCTGGCTTTTTACCATAAACCATAGATTCTTTTATTTCATCAACTTTATCTAAAAGCATTTCTATTTCTTCTGGATAAATATTTTTTCCATTTTGTGTTACTATTACGTTTTTACTTCTTCCTGTTATAAATATAAATCCATCTTGGTCTATGTATCCAATATCTCCTGAATGGAAGTATCCATCTTCATCTATTGCTTTTCTTGTTTCTTCTTCATCTTCATAATATCCCATCATTAAAGTTGGTGTTTTTATTAATATTTCACCTTCACCATTTTCATTTGGGTCTTTTACTTTGATGTCTGCTTGAACAATTGCTTTTCCTGCTGAACCAACACATGGTTTATATTCTGGTGTTAATGCTGATATTGGTGCTGTTTCTGTTAATCCATATCCTTGTAAGAATGTGATTCCTATATCTTCTAACCAATTTCCTACTTTTTTATCAATTGGAGCTGCCGCAGAAACTATTATTCTTAGATTTCCACCTAAATTGTCATATATTTCTTTAAATACTTTTTTCTTTATATCTATTCCTGCACCTTTTAATGCATTTGTAACAGATATCATAGTATTTACCATTTTGTCTTTTTTACTTTTTACTATTTTTTCATTTATTTTTTTGTATAAGCTTTCTACTAAAAGTGGAACTGTTAATATGGCTGTTGGATGTGCTTCTTGTAGATTCGGTACTATGTATCTTAGTCCTTCACATATAGCTACAGATGCTCCTGTTGCCATTGGTAGTAAAAATCCTATTGTTGATTCATAGCAGTGATGTAATGGTAATACTGAAAATAGCATGTCTATTGGATATAATTTTACATATGCTGATACTGCATTTATATTTTCTGCTAAGTTTCTGTTATTTAACATTACACCTTTTGCATTTGATGTTGTTCCTGATGTGAAGAATAATATTTTAAATTCTTCTGGGTCTATTTCTATTTTTTCAAAGCTATTATCTCCTGATTTTATTATAGCTTTTCCTAAATCTATTAAATATTGTAATCCTACATCTTTTTCTTCTAATTTTTCGTCAGATTTCATTTCAATAAAATATTCTACTTCTGGAACACTCTCTTTGATTTTTTTGATATCTTCTGCTTTTTTAGGTGAATATATTATTGCAGATGCTCTTGATCTTCTTACTATATTTTCTAATTCGTTTATTGGTAATTCTCTATCTGTTGGTACTGCAATTCCTACACCGCAAAGCATTGCCATGTATGATACATACCATCCATATTGAGTTTCTCCAATGATAATTACTCTTTTATCTTTTAAATTTAATACATTTATTAATGCTGTTCCTAAACCAAATACATCTTCTTTGAATTCTTTATATGTTGTGATTTTGTATGGTGTTTTATGATCTGGTTTTTCTAATATACAGTCTTCATTTGGATATTTTTCTACTGATTGCATAAAAAATTCTTTTACTGTTTTATAGTGTGTCATATCTTCATATGGTGTTTCTCTTTTTTTCTTTAAATTTTTCTTTTCTAATTTTTCATAATCTATTTTGTCTAGTTCTTCCATAACATCCATTTTCATTTTTTTAAATTTCATCTTTGGAACTTTAATGTCTCTTAATCCCATTTTCATTACCTCTTTTATTCTATATTTTTACATTATTTATTATATATGAAACTGCTTGATTTTTCAAGTATATTTCTACTTTTATAACAATTAGTCAGTTTTTAATGTTGTAATTTACAGCTAAACAAAGCTTAAAATCTGCGTAATACAACGGCTATTAATTATACTTTTTAATGTATACATTCACTAATTGCAAATTTTAAGAGGGATTAAAAGAACTGTCCCCTTAATCCCTCATTTTTAAATTATTTATTATTTCATCTCCAATATTTTTAATATTTTCATATTCAAAATCTTTTGAAGATGATTTTATTGAATATGTTTTTTCTAAGATTTCCATATCTTTCATTTCTGATAATATTTGTTTTACTTCTTTTGTAACAATTCCTGGAACCCATGTTGAATTCTCAATTATTG
>CAKPQY010000068.1 GCA_934179885.1 uncultured Clostridia bacterium | reverse complement strand
GAAGAACACGATATAGATATGTAGATAAATATAAAATATAGAGGAGAAATAGAATGACAATATCAGAAACAATAAAGAAAGGGATTTTTGAATTAAAAAATGAGAATATAGAATCACCTAATTTAAAAGCTAGATTATTGATGCAGTTTATGTTAAATAAACCGAGACAATATGTTATTGTTAATGATAATGAAGAAATTGACAAAAAAAATGAAGATAGTTATTTTCAAGCAATAAGAAAAATTATTCAAGGAGTCCCTATAGAGCATATAACACATCAAAAAGAATTTATGAAATTAAATTTTTATGTAGATGAAAATGTTCTAATTCCAAGACAAGATACAGAAATTTTGGTTGAAGAAGTAATAAAAATTTCTAAAAGGACAAATAGTAAAAAGATACTAGATTTATGTACTGGAAGTGGAGCAATTGCAGTTTCACTTGCAAAATATCTTAATGGTAGTGAGATTACAGCATTAGATATAAGTAATGCAGCTTTGAAAATAGCAAAGAAAAACGCAATATCTAATGAAGTAGAAAATCAAATCACTTTTATAAGTTCAGATATTTTTAACAATTTAGGCAATGAAAAATTTGATATAATAGTTTCTAATCCTCCATATATAAGGAAAGATGTAATAAAAAAACTGAATAAAGAAGTTCAAAAAGAGCCACACATTGCATTAGACGGCGGAGAAGATGGACTTGATTTTTATAGGAAAATTATAAAGGAATCATATCAATATTTAAAGTATGGTGGATATTTATGTTTTGAAATAGGATTTGATCAGAAAATAGATGTAATAGAACTTATAGAAAAAGAAGAAAAGTTTCAAAATACATACTCAAAAAAAGATCTTTGTGATAATGATAGAATTATTGTTACACAATTAAAATAATATTATCTGAATATATTTGCAGTAAATTAAATATTAAATTTATATTTAGTAAAATTTAAAGTTTTAAATTATTTTAAGATAAGGAGAAGTAGAATGTCTTTTTCATCAGATTTAAAAGAAGAACTTAGTAAAATAAATAATTTGGCACGAAAAGATGAAGTGAAGTATGAATTAATGGGATATTTGATTTCAAAAAATGCTAGCATTATAAAAAATAATATAAGGTATGCAACTGAAAGTGAATATAATATAAATAGATTTTCAAAATTACTAAAAAATTTAGGCATAAATCATAATATAGAATTTGATGGAAAGTCATTTGTAATTACTTTAAAAACAAAGGATTGTATAGAAAAAGTTGATATTCAAAAAGGCGAAATTAATATAAAAGTTTTAGATAATATGAATGAAAATGAAAAAAAAGCTATAATTAGGGGAGCTTTTTTAGGCGCTGGTTCAGTAAATAATCCAGATAAAACATATCATTTAGAAATTAATTTATCAAATAAAACTAATTTAGATTATTTATATCAAATTTTAATAAGTATGAATATAAAATGCAAAAAGCTAGAGTTAGATAAAAAATGTTCAATATATTTAAAAGATGGAGAAGAAATTTCTCAATTGCTAGCCTTGTTAGGAGCTAATAAAAGCGTATTAAATTTTGAAGATATAAGAGTTCAAAGAGAAATGAGAGGAAAAGTTAATAGAATAGTAAACTGCCAAACTGCTAATTTAAATAAAACTATTAATGCATCTGTTGAGCAAATAGAAGCAATAAGAAAACTACAAATGAGCCATAAATTTAATAAGTTAGATGAAAATTTAAAGGAGATAGCTTTATTAAGATTAGAGTATCCTGATATGTCTTTAGTTGAACTTGGAAAACAATTAAAGAATCCTATTGGAAAGTCAGGGGTTAATTATAGGTTGAAGAAGATTATGGATATTGCAGGAGAAATTAGAGATTAGAGGTTGTATGTTAGAAGTTGGAGGTTAGAAGTTGGAACTTGGAATATATGTTCATATACCTTTTTGTGTAAAAAAATGCTATTATTGTGATTTTATATCATATTCAGATAAGTTCGATGTGCAAGAGGAGTATATAAAGAAATTAATTGAAGAAATAGAAAATAATAAGGCTTTATTAAAGAATAATGAAATAACCACAATTTATATAGGAGGAGGTACACCCTCTTCAATAAAACCTGAGTTAGTAGAAAATGTTCTAAATAAAATTTATAAAATTGCCAATATCAAAAATAAAGATGATATTGAAATTACAATTGAAGTAAATCCAGGAACAGTTACAAAAAATAATCTACAAATGTATAGAAATTGTGGAATAAATAGACTAAGTATTGGGCTTCAGAGCACAAATAATAAACTATTAAAGGAAATTGGTAGAATTCATAATTATGAACAGTTTTTAAATACATATAATTGGGCAATAGAAGCGGGATTTAGCAACGTAAATGTTGACTTAATGTTAGGACTTCCTGAACAAACAATAGAAGATTTAAAAGCTAGTTTGGAAAGTATAATACATCTAAAACCAATGCCAAATCATGTTTCTGTGTATTCATTAATAGTAGAAGAAGGAACGGAAATTGAAAGAAAGATAAACACTGGAGAATTAGAATTACCAGAAGAAGAAAATGAAAGGAATCAATATAAATATACAAAAAATTATTTAGAATTAAATGGATACAAGCATTATGAAATATCAAACTTTGCAAAGCCTGGGTACGAATCAAAACATAATATGAATTGCTGGGAACAAAAACAATATATTGGATTTGGACTAGCTGCACATTCATATATAATTGGATGTAGATATTCAAATACTTGCGATTTAAAAGAGTATCTAAATAAAAGTAGCAAAGATATAAAAATTATACATGAAGAACAAAATATAGAAGATATGAAAAAAGAGTATATGCTTTTAGGATTAAGAAAGATAGATGGAGTTAGTATTTCTAAATTTAAAGAAAAATTCGGAGAAAACCCAATTTATTTATTTAGAAATGAATTGCAAAGATTAGTTGAAGAAGAACTAATAATTGTTGATTTAGATAATATAAGACTAACAAATAAAGGACTTGATTTTGCAAATTTAGTTTGGGAAGAATTTGTGTGATGCAAAAATGTCCCAAAGGGACGGTTCTTTTTGGACATTTTTTATATTATAGGAAAGTTCTCCGAACGGCTATCTTAAAAATGGAGGAAATAAATGAAAAATATAAAAGACTATAATTTAGATGAGCTAAAAAAAGAATTAGTAGAAATAGGAGAAAAGCCATTTAGAGCAGAACAAATATTTAAATGGATTTATGAAGAAAAAGTAAAAGATTTTGATGACATGACAAATATATCACTAGATTTAAGAAAAAAATTAAAAGAAAATTACACTATGTGCAATTATAATATTTTAAGAAAACAAGAATCAAAAGACGGAACTATTAAGTATTTATTTGATGTATTAGATGGCAATGCAATAGAAACTGTTTTGATGAGTTATCATCATGGATATAGTATATGTGTATCATCTCAAATTGGATGTAAAATGGGATGCAAATTTTGTGCTTCTACTGGAATTAATTTTGTAAGAAGTTTAACATCAGGTGAAATTGTTGAACAGATTTTAGCAGTTGAACAAGATACTGGTGTTAGAATTTCGAATGTTGTGTTTATGGGAATTGGTGAACCATTAGATAATTATGACAATGTTGTAAATGCAATTAGAATTATAAATAATCCAAAAGGTTTAAATATTGGTGCAAGGCATATTAGTGTTTCTACAAGTGGATTAGTTCCTAAAATTTATCAATTAGCAGAAGAAAATATTCAATGTACTTTATCTATTTCTTTGCATGCTACAAACAATGAAAAAAGAAGTAGTATGATGCCTGTAAATCAAGCTTATCCAATTGAAAAATTAATACAAGCTTGTAAAGATTATATAGCTAAAACTAATAGAAGAATTTCTTTTGAATACGCTTTAGCTAAAGATAATAATGATAATTTAGAAGATGCAAAAGCATTAGTAAAATTATTACATGGAATGTTGTGTCATGTTAATTTAATTCCAATAAATAAAATTGAAAATGGTGCTTTTACTAAATCTTCAAATGAAAATATTATGAAGTTTAGAGATTATTTAAATGAACATGGCATTGTTGCTACTATTAGGAGAGAATTAGGCTCTGATATTGATGCTGCTTGTGGACAATTAAGAAGAAAAAATTTGAAATAAATGAAGCGGAAAAAACAGTTTTTACTTAAAAAACTGTTTTTTTCCGCTGGCACAAAATTCAGTCCGTATTAAAATTAAAGTATGATACAAATTAATCCACCAGAACCTTCGTTAACAATACGCTCCAAAGTTTCTTGAAGTTTTATTTGAGCATCTTCAGGCATTTTAGAAAGTTTAGTTTGTAGACCTTCATTAACAAGTTCATGTAAACTTCTTCCAAAAATATTAGATTCCCAAATTTTTTTAGGGTCATCTTCAAAACCAGAAAGCAAGTAATTTACAAGTTCTTCAGACTGTTTTTCAGAACCTACTATTGGAGAAACCTCAGTAGTTACATTTGTTTTAATCATATGTATACTAGGAGCGGTAGCTTTTAATTTAACTCCAAATCTAGAACCTTGTTTAACCATTTCTGGTTCATCAAGAACTAAATCATCAATTGAAGGAGTAACAATTCCATAACCTTTTGCATTTACTTCTTCTAGTGCATAAGCAACTTTATCATATTTCTTTTTAGCCATTGAAAGTTCAGAAATTATACCAAATAAATCTCCTTCATTTTCAACAGTAACTCCAGTTATTTCAGTTAAAACTTTATAAAATAATTCATCATTTAATAAAATAGAAATATTCACTTGACCATTTCCAAGCATAATATTATTAATATTTGTATTTGAAATGATTTCAGTTTTTTCTATAGATTTTGCACATACCGAAACTTCTCTTAAAAGTGATACATTATCAAAAGCATTTTTAATTTCTTCAAATAATTCTTTTTTTAATGGATGTGAATATTTTAATCCATTTACCCATGCAGGTAATTTAAAATTAATTTGACTTACAGGAAATTCATACAATATATTTGAAAAAATATTTGTTAAATCTTCCATATTCAAATTTGCACAGTTTATTGGCATAACAGTTGATTTATATTTTTTCCTTAAATCTTGTGCCAATTTTTGTGTTTGACTAGATTGAGGATCACTTGAGTTTAATAAAATTATAAATGGTTTATTAATATTTTTTAATTCTGTTACAACTCTTTCTTCTGCTTTTAT
>CAKPQY010000067.1 GCA_934179885.1 uncultured Clostridia bacterium | reverse complement strand
CATCTAATATCTAACTACCAACGTCTACTGAATTTTTTGTACTTCTTTTAAAGCCATTTCTAATGCTTTCATATTACCTTCAATAACTTCAGGTTTTTTAGCAAATTTATGCTTGAATGAACCTTTCATATCTTCTAAAAAAGCTTCATCTGCCATAATTCCACTAACTTTAACTATAGCTGCAAGCATTGGAGTATTTGGAAAATATTTTCCTAATGTTTCTATTGATATTTTTCTTGCATCTATTGTATAAATATTGCCATTATATCCTTTTAAAGATTTTTTTACTATTTCAGGTGATTTTGTTGTATTGATTACAATTGCTCCTGTTTCTTTTAATCCAGCTGTAACTGGAACTACATCTAAAAGTGTATCGTCAACTACAACTACGTAGTCCGGTTCATAAATATTACTATGAACTGTAATAGGTTTGTCACTAATTCTGTTATATGCAGTAATTGGTGCTCCCATTCTTTCTGGACCATATTCAGGAAATCCTTGAATATATTTACCAGTATTAAATGCTGCATCGGCTAGTAATAATGATGCTGTTTTTGCACCTTGACCGCCTCTACCATGCCATCTAATTTCTATTAGGTTGTCCATGTAAATGCCTCCTTTTTTATTAAATTGTCAAATGAATTTGGTTCTTTTGACAGCTTTTATTTTATGTGTTTAGTATATGCCAAATAGATATTGATGTCAAGGGATTTTTTTGTACAGTTTAGTCGAATTTATAATTGATAGGAGTAGAAAAATGTCGAAATTTGCGATGAGTTTTTCTTGCAAAATTTGTTTTTTTGTAGTATTATACTAGATGTATTTAATTCAAGTTTTAATTCAAATATTTTTATCAAAAATTATCCCAAAAAATTAAATTAAAGTGAAAGAAGGTAATAAAAACAGATATTAACTTCAAAATAAATATTGACAAAAAGTGAAGATAGTTTTATAATCTACTTAATTAAATTAATAGAATAATATTTACATATAACAAATATTTGGAGTATAAAATGAATAGTAAAAAAATATTAAAAAGAAAGAGAGATGTAAAATGAATATTAATGACGAAAATTTTGAGGAAGAGTTTTATAATTATCTTGTAGAAAATAATATAAAGTTTTTTAGTTATCAAGATTATTTAGAATTTAAAAATAAGGATTTATCTAAGTTAATGTTAATTGAAAAGTACAAAAAGGGCAACGATTTGATGAAATGCTTAGATAAAGTAGTTGATGAAATTTATAGTAACAAGGAAGAATACAAAGGAGAAGGAAAAGAAGTAATTTTTTTAGCGTTAGATAAAATATTAAGAGAAAAAGTTGGATATGAAAAAACAGAACAATTAATTAAAAAGTTGAAAGGAGATGATAGAGAAATGCTACAAATTTTAGAAACAATAAGAGAAGAAAACGAGGATATAAGAAATGAAGGAAGAAATGAAGGAAGAATTGAAGAAAAAAAGAAATTATAAGAGAGATGCTAAAAAGAAATATGCCAGTAGATTTAATTTCTGAAATAACACATTTTAGCAAACAAAAAATAAAACAAATGATAAAATTATGATAAGAGTATTAATTTTTTAAGAAGTAATATAGCAAATAAAAACTATATTGCTTCTTTTGTTAAATTGAGATAATAGAGAAAAATAATAGAAGCAAGATGTAAAAATTTCTTGCTTTTTGCCTTTTTATATAGTAAAATGAACAAAGAAAAAAATAAAAACAAAATGTGTCAAAAAGGGCCGTTCCTAATGACCAAGAAGGTGAAAAAATGTATTTAAAAAGATTAGAATTACAAGGATTTAAATCCTTTGCAGATAAAACAGTATTAGAACTAATGCCAGGAATTACAACAGTAATAGGACCAAACGGTTCAGGAAAAAGTAATATATCAGATGCAATAAGATGGGTGCTAGGGGAGCAAAGTATGAAATCCCTAAGGGGAACGAAATCATTAGATGTCATATTTGCTGGTACTCAAAACAGAAAGTCTCTAGGTTTTGCTGAGGCTTCTTTGGTGTTTGATAATTCTGATGGTGCTTTGCCAATTGAATATACAGAAGTTACTGTTACAAGAAAGATTTACAGAAGTGGTGAAACTGGTTATTATATAAATAAAGTTCCATGTAGATTAAAAGATGTATTAGAACTATTTATGGATACAGGTATTGGTAAAGATGGATATTCAATAATTGGACAAGGTAAAATTGATGAGATTTTAAGTAATAAATCTGAAGATAGAAGACATATTTTTGAAGAGGCAGCAGGAATTGTAAAATATAGAACTAGAAAAGAAGAGTCTGAGAAAAAATTGGAGCATACTAAATTAAATCTTCTTAGAATAAATGATATTTTGTCTGAAATTGAAGGAAATTTAGAGCCATTGCAAATGCAAGCTGATAAGGCTAAAAAATATTTGAATTTAAGAGAAGAATTAAAAAATATTGAAATTGGTTTATTTGTATATAACATTGAAAAATATAAAAAGGACTTGGAAGAATTAATAAAATCAATTGATGTAATGCAAGCTCAGTCTAATGATGAAGAAGAAAAATTAGACAAAATAAAAGCTTTAAAAGAAGAACTAAAACAAAGTATTGACCAAATCACAGAAGAAATTGAAAATATGTCTAATATAGGATTTGAAAGTCAAAAGCAAATTGAACAATTAAATTCTGACATAAATGTGGCAAAAACTAGAATTGCAAATAATAATGAAAATAGTGAAAGATATTCAAAAGAAATCGAAGAACAAAATGCAAAAATCGTAGAATTAAATGAAGAAATTGAACAAAAAGAGCAAAGAAGAGAAAGCCTAAAACAAAACAAAGAAAAATTTGAAAAAGAGTTAAATGAAAAACAGGCAGAACTTGATAAATTAACTGAAAAATTATCTTCTAAAGAGCTAGAAATTGAAGGATATAAACAGACTGTAGAGCAAAATACGGACAAAAAATATGAACTTCAATCAGATATCAATACACAAAATATTAATTATCAAAACTATGAAAAAAGACAAGCTCAAATCAAACAAGAAATGCAATCAACAATTTCCGAATTAGATAGTACACGTCTTAATAAAGAAGACATAGCTAAGCAATTTAATGAAATAGAAAATAAGAAAAATAAGGCTCAAAAATCATTAGATGATGTTGCAAAACAAAGAGAAGAGGCAAATCAAAAAATAAAATCATTTGAAAGCAATATTAACATTTTATCTAGTGATATGAGAGTAAAAGAGTCAAAACTAAAATTTTTAATTGAAACAGAAAAAGAAAAAGATGGCTATATTAAAAGTGTAAAATCTTTGCTACAAGACTGCGAGAATATTAAAGATTTAGGAAAAGGAATGCATGGTGTTTTAGCAAATATTATTGAAGTTCCAGATGAATTAGAAACTGCAATTGAAATGTGCTTAGGAGCAAGTCTTCAAAATATCGTAACAGAAACAGAAGAGGATGCAAAAAAATTAGTTGAACATTTAAGAAAAAATAATTTAGGAAGAGCATCATTTTTACCAATTTCTTCTGTTAAAGGTAAAAAATTAGACAAAATAAAAGGGCAAGATAAAGGTCTAATTGGTATTGCATCAGATTTAGTAAAATATAATAAAAAATATGAGCAAATTATCTTAAATTTACTTGGAAGAACAGTTATTGTTGATAATATGGAAACAGCAATTAAACTTGCAAAACAAAATGGATATTCATTTAGAATTGTTACAACAGAAGGTGACTTAATTAATCCATCAGGAGCTATAACAGGTGGTTCAGTTGCTAAAAAAACTGTAAATATTCTAGGTAGAGGAAAAGAAATTGAAAAACTTGAAAAAGAAATCAATAATTTAAAACAAAAAATAGAAAAATTACAAAATGATAAACAAAATTATGAAGAATCAATTGAAGGAATTTTAGAGTTATCTGCTAATCTAGAAAAAGAATTGCAAGAAATTGATATTACATATGCAACAGAAAAACAAAAAGTTATTTCAATAGATGAAAATATTGATAAACTTCAAAAACGCTTAAATAGACTAAAAGAAGAACAAGCAAATCTTGAAAAACAAAAAGAAGAAGCAGTATCAACTAAAGGAAATTTACAAGTAGAAATAAATAAAATTGCTGAACAAAATCAAGAGCTTTCAAAAATAATAGCAGAATTTGCAGAACTTAACAAAGATGACCAAAAATATATTGATGATTTAAATTTTGATATTACAAACTTAAAAATTTCAGTATCATCATTTGATGAAAGCGAAGCATCAATACAAGAAATTCAAGAAAGAATTAATCAAGAACTAGAAAATGCTAACCAAAGTATTGAAAATAAAAAGGCTCAAATAGAGCAAATCAAAGTAGATAATGAAAATCTAGAAAAATCAATACAAGATATACGTCAAAAAATTGAAGAAGTTAAAGCAAATGTTCAAAATAGTAGTTCAAAAATTGAAGAGTTAAAACAAGAGAGAACTTTGAAAAACGAAAAACTTGCAAAGCAAGAAAATGAAATAACTGACAAATTCAAAGTAATTGAAGATTTAAAAGGCCAACTTGTAAAATTAGATGTTAAGAAAACAAAAATTGAAGAAGACATTAATGGAATTTACAATAAAATGTGGGAAGAATATGAACTTACACCAAATAATGTTGGAGAATATCAAAAACCAGAAAATGTTCAAACAACACAAAGAAGAGTAAATGCATTAAGAACCGAAATTAAAGAATTAGGAAGTGTTAATGTAGATTCAATTGAAGAATACAAAAACTTAAAAGATAGATATGACTTTATGAGTGAACAAAGATTAGATTTAGAAAATACAATGAGCAAACTAAGAAATGTTATTTCTGAAATGACTCAAATTATGAAAGAACAATTTAAAGAAAAATTCAAAGTAATTAATAAAAACTTGGGTGAAGTATTTGCAGAATTATTTGGTGGAGGAAAGGCAGAACTTATACTTGAAGATGAAAATAATATTTTAGACTGTGGAATAGAAATTACTGTACAACCACCAGGAAAGAAATTACAAAATATGATGCTATTATCAGGAGGAGAAAAAGCATTTACAGCAATAGCTTTACTATTTGCAATTTTGAAAATAAATCCAGCACCATTCTGTGTTCTAGATGAAATTGAAGCAGCTTTAGATGATGTAAATGTATTTAGATATGCTGAATATTTAAAGAAATTTACTGAACATACTCAATTTTTAGTTATTAC
>CAKPQY010000066.1 GCA_934179885.1 uncultured Clostridia bacterium | reverse complement strand
CTGTTGTTGAAGTATTACTTTTCCATGAAGTTCCATTAGTACTTGTTTGTATATAATATCCTGTTGATGTTGTAAATTTAACAGTTGCTGTTGTTCCACTCCAACTTACTGAACTTGTTATATTTCCTTTAGATATTGTTACACTTCCTGTTGATGTACTTTTGCTTGCACTTACGTTTCCTGCTGCATCTTTTACCCATACATAGTATGTTGTTCCCTGTGTTTTTCCACTTACTGTTGTGCTTAGACTCGTTGTACTTGTACAACTTGTAAATTCTGTTGGTGCTGTGTTAGCTGTTGTTACTGCATATCCAACTATTCCAGATAGCTCATCTGTTGCTGTTATTGCTATGCTATTTGTTGTTGCTGTCGCTCCTGTTACTATTGGTTTTGTTTTATCTATTTTTGTTACAGGCAAGCTTGCTGTTATTTTGTTTCCTGCTGCATCTGTTGCTTCTGCATAGAAGTATCCATTCGCTGTTGCTGTTAAACTTGTTGTCGTGCTTGTACTTGCTGCTGTTTGTGCATTTGTTAATGTTGTTCCATATCCTGCTTTCTTACTTGTTGTTAATGTACTTCCATATGTTACTGTTGCCGTTATATTTCCATTTGTCCATTCTGTCTCATTTGATGTTATTGTTATTTTGCTTGTCTCTAAAGTATTTTCTCCAACTATAAATTCTTTACTTTTGTATATTGCTTCCCCATTTATTCTTACATATAAATAATATGTTCCACTTGTTAAATTTGTTTTTTCTACAAGTTTGTTATTTTCTATTACACCCCATTCTCCTGCATTATCTGACCATGCCGTTTCTATTTTATCCGCACCCTCTGCTGTTACTGTTGTTCTTAATGTTGCATTTCCTTCTGTTGGCATTGTATATGTTCCACCATTTGGTTCTGACTCAACACTTACTACTTTTACTTCATATGATGCCTCTGCATTTGCATTACTTTCTGTTACTGTTATTGTTGCACTTCCTGCTTTTTTTGTAGTTATTATTATCTCATTATTATTTAAACTTACTTTTGCTACTTCCTCATTGCTTGTTTTTACACTTAATGTTCCAATATTTGTTCCTGTTATTTTTACTGTTTTTGAATTTCCCATTAGCATTGTTCCAGATGATTCTGCTAATTCTATTTTTACAACCTTTATTATTATTGTCGCTGTAGCTTCTGCATTGCCCTCCGTTGCCACTAGCGTTGTTGTTCCCGCTTTTAATCCTGTTACTGTATCTCCATTCAATTTTATTATTGAACTATCTTCTACTTGTCCAAATGTTATATTTCCTACATTTTCTCCCTGAATTTCTCCTATTTGTATCTCTTTTCCTTCTTCTACATATATTGTCTTATCTTGCAAAGTTACTAATATCATTGTTAATGCTGTGTAATGTTCACTATAATTTCCCTTATTATCTACTATATACACATATATTGTTTTTCCAGTTGTAGTTATTTCTATATCTAACGTATTTCCTTCTACTATTGTTTTTTCACCATTGGGTGTTGTTGAATATGCATATTTATCACTTGTGTTATTACTCAAAAATTTAAATGTTATTTTTTTTTTTGATAAATATATTTCTTTTCTTGAGCTTACTTTTTCTCCCATTACTTCACTCTTTAAATTTTTTCCATCATATACTTGTATTGTTGGAGTTTCTGTATTTACATAGTTATTATATGTTTTTTCATATATATCATTTACATTTTCTTTTTCATATTCCTTTTGAACTTTATTTATCTCTTCTTCTTGCTTTTGTATTTTATTGCTTGAATTAACATATATACCAAAAATTACAACAAGAAAAAACATCATACTTATTAATACATATAATGTTATTGACCCCTTTTCTTGCTTTATTTTCTTTTGGCAATTTAAAGTGTGAATTTTTACAGTATCAGTAGTTTCAAGTTTAAACATATTTTATTTTCTCCTTTAACTTTTTTAATCTTTTGTTGGAATTCTTATAACAACTTCTGTACCTTCTCCAACTTTACTCTTAATATCAATACTACCACCATTTTTATCCAAAATCTCTTTAGCAATAGAAAGTCCTAGACCAGTACCACCCATTTCTCTAGTACGAGCCTTATCAACTCTATAAAATCTTTCAAAAATTCTAGACAAATCATCTTCTGGAATACCAATACCATTATCAAATACTTTAATATAAGCATCATTATAAACAAAACCTACATAAATTTTTATTTCTCCATTATCTGGCGTATATTTAATACTATTTGTTAAAATATTTAAAACAACTCTTTCAATATCATCTTTATCAGCATAAACCAAAGGAACATCAGCAGTTACAAAACAATTAACCTTATGCCCTTTTTTCTTTATTTCAATAGCAAGTTTTTCTTGGCATCTTTTTACCAATTCACCTAAGTCAAAAGCCTCTTTTTGAGTTTTCTTTTTATTACTATCATATCTAGAAAGTGTTAATAAATCAGTTACTAATCGCGCCATTCTTCTAGATTCAGAGGCAATAACATTTAAAAATTTAGTCTGCGTTTCTTCATCATATCCACCTTCTAAAAGTGTATCTGCATAGCCCATTATAGAAGTTATAGGTGTTTTTAACTCATGTGATACATCTGCCACTAATTCTTTTTGCATATTATCTAATTTAACATGTTCTGTAATATCTTGAATTACAGCAATTACTCCATCAGGTAACTCATCTTCATTTTTAAAAGGTGCAAATAAAACTTTTACATATTTATCATCAACTTGAATTCTTTGTTCCGTAGATGTCCATGTTTCTAGATAAATTACTTTTTCCATGTTTATATCTAGTTTGAATTTACCAAAAATATCTTCAAAAGTATTGTCTTCTGGACTGATACTTAAAAACTTCTTAGCTGCTGGATTTATTAATATAATTTCACCCTTCATATTAAAGGCAATAATTCCATCAGTCATATGTAAAAGAATAGTTTCTATTTGATTCTTTTTTGATGAAACTTCATTAAGCTTGTCCCTTAATTCAGCTCTTTCATCACCTTTTATGAATTTATTTTTTGGATAAATTACAAATCTAGATAAAAATGCTGCAATAAAAATAGATATTACTATAAATATGATAATTACAATAGCTATTGATATTTCTGCCTGTTGATATATATTTTATACTTTTGTCAATGCTACACTCATATCACTTTCTTGACTATAAATGTTTTGTATTTCACTTATAGATGTTATATATAAAAAGCCTAAAGTTCCTATAAGTATTAGACCTACAATAACAGAAATCATTATAATTTTAGATTTAACATTTTTATACATTCTTTTTCTCCTTAATTACTCGTACAATTTCATTATATATTTTATCTTCAACATTATTTGTTGAAACTTTTAAACTATTTTTTGACATTTGTAACTCTTTATTTTTATCTAAAACTATTTCTTCTATTTGTGCATTTAAATTATCATAATTTAGTTCATCATTTAATATTATTTTAGCAGCCCCAACATCTTCAAGTACCTTTGCATTATATAATTGATGATTCCCACTTACATTAGGTAATGGTATTAATATTGAAGGTTTTCCTAAATTTGATATTTCAGTTATAGTCATTGCACCACTTCTTGCAACAATTAAATTTGAAATATTCATAATTTCTTCCATATTATATATATATGGCACTATCTTTGCATTTTCAATATTATTTATACTTATATTTTTATCCTGCAATTGTTGTTTTATGATATCATATTGTTTTGGTCCAGTAGCCCACATTATTTGATAATTTTTGTTTAATTTATTTTCTATTATTCCTAAAATTGCCTCATTAATTTTTTGAGCTCCTTGACTTCCTCCAAAAATTAATACAATTGGTTTTGTCTCTTTAAGACCTGCTTTTTTTATTATACCTAGCTTTTCATTGATTCCATAATTTCTTTTTACTATTTTTACAGGCGTACCAGTAAAAACTATGTTTTTAGCATGTTTTATTCTATCTTTTGCATCTTGAAAAGAAACTAAAATTGTATTAGTTTTTTTAGCAAGCATTTTAACAGCTTTTCCTGGAAAAGCATTGCTTTCATGTAATATAGTTGGAATACCTAGGCTATGTGCTGCAGAAATAGTAGCACCACAAATATATCCTCCTGTACCTATTACCACATCAGGCTTAAACTCTTTAATTATTTTTTTAGCTTCTCCATATCCTTTAAAAGTTTTATACAACTTCTTTATGTTTTCAATAGTTAGTTTTTTACTCAAACCATAAGCATCTATCGTTTTTAATTCATAGCCTGCTCTTGGTACTAAATCATTTTCTAGTCCTCTTGTTGTTCCTATAAAAATAATTTTTGAATCTTTTTCTTCTTCTTTTATTTTATTAGCAATAGCAAGACCTGGGTTTATATGTCCTCCAGTTCCTGCTGCAGCAATAATAACTTTCATACATTTCTCCTTTATAAAAAATAGGGATTTGGGCCACCACATAAAATCTCTTTTATGGAATTTAAAATTTATAGTTATATATATTAAAATTTCGTTTCTTACTGGTCGGGTTAATCATATGAATTATACAGAAATATTTCAAAATTTGAAAAGTTAATCTGGCTTATCTGTATGAATTGTACCCTCCCAAACTGCGCGTCACTACATTTTAATATATATAACTATAAATTGATAATTAAATATAATAGGAATTTTGCGTAGTGACCCCAAATCCCTATTTTTTATTTTACACCCGCACGTGAAATATTGAGTAAAACTCCCATCTCGCACAGTAATATAAACAACGCTGTACCACCGATAACTAAAGAACGGTAATGGCATACCTGTTGCAGGCATTGATGCAGTAACAACCGCAACATTTATTATAACTTGTATAGCTACTAAAGCTGTAATTCCAACAGCAACTAAACTACCAAACATATCAGGTGCTTTCATTGCAATTAAAATTCCTCTCCAAATAAAAATTGCAAATAAAACTAGTACAACGGCGCATCCAACAAATCCTAATTCTTCTGCTAATATTGAAAAAATAAAATCATTATGTGGTTCTGGTATATACAAATATTTTTGTTTACTATCTCCTAAACCTACTCCAAATAGTCCACCTGAACCTATAGCATATAAGCTTTGAACAACTTGCCATCCTTCATCTTTTGCATATTTAAATGGATCTAAAAATGTAACAAATCTTTCTAATCTATATGATGCCATTGCTATAAGCACAGCTAAACCAGGGATTCCTACTCCTAATCCTGTAAATAAAAAATGTTTAAATTTACAT
>CAKPQY010000065.1 GCA_934179885.1 uncultured Clostridia bacterium | reverse complement strand
ATATTCTACTTCACCTAGATTTTGACTCATTATATTTTTGAAAATTAGATTTGTAAAATCTAGTATGTTATCTCTACTTCTAAAGTTTTTAAATAACTGAATTTTTCTTCCTGTGAGACTGACATTTTTCGACATATCTATGAGAGAATTTGGGTCTGTCTCAACTGTCTCAAATTTTGAATATTTGTCTAGAAATAGCTTTGGCATAGCTTGTCTAAATCTATAAATACTTTGTTTTACATCTCCTACCATGAACATGTTGTTTCCTCTTGATATTGATGAAAGTATAAATTCTTGTACCAAGTTACTGTCTTGATATTCATCTATTGCTATTTCTTCAAACTTTTCTGTATATTTTTTTGCAACTTCTGTTTTTATTATATTGCCTTCTTCATCAACATCTTTTACCAAAATATCTAGTGCAAAATGTTCTATGTCTGTAAAATCAACTATGTTTTTATCTCTTTTTCTTTTTGAAAATATCTCATCAAATTCTAAAATCAAATTTTCTAATTTCTTTAAAATTTCATACATATCAAATATATCTTGATTTGATTGTTTAGAATCTGATACAAATATTTTGTCTATTTTTTTATTAAATTTCTTTTTTACATTATCCCTTATTGATTTTGCTTCTTCTTTAATTTCTGATTCAACTTTTTTTCTTGGCCATGTTGTAAATTTTATGTTTTGTGCTATTTCATATGATTTGTCCCAATTATTTAAATTTTGCTTTAATGTTCTTAGTTGCTTAATGTCTGATTCAATCGTTTGTTTAAAATCTTCTAGTTCTATATCATATTGTAAGCTTTCTAATGCATCTTCAAGTATTGTTATATCATCTGTTAATTCTTCATCCATTTCCTCTAATAATGTTTTGCCCCATGGAGTTTGACTAAAATCTCTATCCAATTGTTCTCCAATATTAAACATCTCAACTTTTTCATTTAACCATTTTTGAGGAAACGGACTTGAACTTATATAACTATATATGCTCAAAATTAAGTCTTTTAAAGGTGTATCATCTCTATAACTTGTATATGTATTTATTAATTTTGTAAAATCTTTATCTTCTGAAAGATATTTATTTTCAAATAATTCATCTAACACTTCTTGCTTTAAAAGTTCTATTTCAGGTGTATCAGCTATTCTAAAGTTTGGAGATACATTTTCTAATTCATAAAAATTATTTTTTACAACTTCCAAGCAAAATGAGTCTATTGTACATATACTTGCCATGTTTAATAATGTTATTTGTCTTTGCAAATTTTCATTTTCTGGATCTTCATCTAGCTTTTTGTAAATTGCGTCTAAAACTCTTTCTCTCATTTCAGATGCTGCCGCATTTGTAAATGTAACTACTAACAATTTATCAATATCTATATTTTCATTTATTGCTTTGTTTATTATTCTCTCAAATAGTACTGCTGTTTTTCCGGCTTCCGCGCTGCTGCTGCTACTAGCAAATTTGAATTTTTTTCATATATTGCTTGTTTTTGTTCTTTGGTCCAGTTTGGCATTTGTCCCATTGGGGACGGTTCTTTTTGGGACATTACCAAAAGTAGCCGTCCGTCTCCTTTCTTTTATTGTTATATGTAATTTTTAATAAATCTTTTATTTCACAAATAGAGTTCTAATTTTTTTAATTAAATAATGACTTCCACCATCTCTATTGTTTTGAGTATTTTCAACCATACTAATAATCAACATATCTCTTCCTGATGGATAATCAACTGTAAAGCAATCAAACCATCCTAATGTTCCACTTTCAGTATCAGTACTTGAAGTTTTTAATTCAGCAGTACCTGTTTTTCCGGCTATTGTAACTCCCGCAACTTTCATATCATTTGCTGTTCCTTCTGGATTTTCTACAACTTGTATTAAGTCGTTTTTCACAGTATTTGCTGATTCGCTTGAAAATACATTTTCTTTTAAATATTCTGCTTTTGCATCTTCTTTATATTCAATATATGGCTTTATCATATTTCCTTCATTTGTAAATGCTGAATATATTGATGCCATATGTATTGGGTTTACTAATATATCTCCTTGCCCATATCCTGAATCTGCAAGTTTTTTCTCAGTTGAGATGGCCTTATCTGAATTTGAATATTGTGATTTTTTAAGTGTCAATGGAAAGTCTATTTGCTCATTAAATCCTAATTTATCTAAACTTTCACAAAATGTTTTACTTCCAATTTGCATTGCTGCTTGCCCAAAAAAGATATTATCTGAATGTATTAAGGCATTTTTAATGTTTTTTGCTCCACTATATGCTGTTAATGTTGTTATATAGTCACTTCCCCAGCTTTTGTCTTTTTGCCAACTTAGCCCTGAATAATTAAATGTTGTATCTGTTGTTAATTTTCCTGTTGTTAATCCTACTGCTGCAGTTATTGATTTAAATGTTGAACCTGGGCAATAACTTTGTAAAAATCTATTGTATAATGGTTTGCTTTCATCACTATTTAACTCATCCCATTGTGCATTTGTAAGTCCTAATACAAAGTCATTTGAATCATATGATGGTGTACTAACTAATGCTAATAACTCACCTGTTTTAGGCTCCATTACAACAAAAAATCCTTTATCATCTTTCATTTGATAATATAATTGTTTTTGTATATTGCTATCTATTGTTAATTTTACATCAGTTCCATCTTTTTTATCTTGTATTGCTAATGTTTTTAATCTTGTTCCATTTTCATCTATTATATAAATTTCTGTACCATCTATGCCTCTTAAGGTATCTTCATAAGCTTGCTCTAAACCTGTTTTTCCGATTATACTGCTCGAGCTATATCCTTTGCCTTCTTTTTCTTTTAATTCATCAGCATTTATCGCTTGCACATATCCTATTAAATGTGCTGCCTCTTCTCCTAAAGGATAAACTCTTGCTTCTGTACTTGTTATTTTTATTCCTGATATTTGTAATAATTGTTCTTTTAATGTTGTATTACTTGCTGATACTTTTTTAATTGGTACAAATGTGTCATCTTTTACATATGATGCAGAAAGTTGTGTGTTTATATAATCTACTGAAACACCTGTTAATTCAGATATTTTAGAAATGCTTTCTTCTTTATTGTCTCCTAATTTACCTGGAACAATTCCAACAGTAGATATACTACCATTTTCAGCAAGTTTAACTCCATTTCTGTCTAAAATTTCTCCTCTTTTTGCTTCAATTGTAGATACTCTAACTTTATCTGTATTTCTTAATTCTGGAAATATCATGCTTGATGACCAATTTAATTTATATTGTTTATCTTCTTTTACTAATTTAGCTGTATTTGTAAATGATATTGTTCCAGCTGATGTTGACATGCTTTCACTATATGTAACTTTGTTTACACCTTTTTCTTTTAGTGTTTCTGATATTGTTACTTTTATGTCAAATGCATCTATTCCTTCATAAATGTTTTTATTCCTTTTAATAAAATCTTCTTGTGATATTTGTTCTTTTGATTCGTTTGATATCATATTATACATTTCTTCGTATTTTTGCTCATTTATTAATGATATATATGTACTTAAAACATCTTCTGGTTTTTCTTTTGTTCTATTTATATATGCTACGATTCCTATTATTGCACAAATAACTATTACTGCTACTAAAGCTATGATTATTACTTTTTTATTTTTCATAAAATACATCTCCTTTTTTTATAATCAAAGTCTATCATTTGCTAAAAAAGTTGTCAATAGGGACACCCCTTTTTGACAACTTAAAAATGTTTACAAAACTTTTTCCATTGAGATTATTTCTTATATTCCAAAATATCTCCAGGATTACAATCCAAAACTTCACAAATCTTATCTAAAGTAGAAAACCTTATAGCCTTTCCCTTATTAGTTTTCAATATAGAAAGATTTGCTGTTGTTATTCCTATCTTTTGCGCCAATTCATTAGATGACATTTTCCTTTTTGCCATCATTACATCTAAATTTACTATTATAGACATTTATACCATCCTCTCTATATTGTTAAATCATTTTCTTCTTTATTTTTTATTGCTGTTTTATAAATTTCTCTTAAAACTATTAATCCAATTCCAAGTATCAAAAATATCATAGCTGTAATGATTGAGAAAAATAAATAAACAATTATTGTTGAATATTCAAAAGTTGATATCTTTGATATTTCAGTAAATACATCTATTCCATATATAATCCCAATTATAATTGAGCAAATAGAACAGACTAAAAATCTATTTGCAATTTTTTTATTAAATACATTTTCTTTTTCTAAAGAGCTGAATATTTTTATAAATTCATATAACATCACTAATGCTGGTATACTTGATAAATATATAAATATTATTGTTATACCTAAAGTTTGTTCTAATATCATTTGTTTAAAAGTTCCTATTCCATTTTTTTCAATAAACAATGGCACTGTAATTATTGATAAAATGCACAATATAAATAAAATAATTAAAAATATTTTTATAATTGAAGATATACTTCTTTTTCCAGTTATTTTCATTTTTTCTCCTCTTTCTGTTTTAGGGATGGAGGAATAAACATTTTTCCTCACATCCTCTATATATTTTAATATTCTGTATAATATTTTAAACTGCTTGATTTATCTGTTAAATCAACTTTTTCTAATAATTTATATACTTGTAATTTTGACAAATTCCACTCTGAAAAATTAGGTTTATAATTACTTCCATATCTTAACTTATAATCTCTTAAATCTGTTTTTATTATTCCTTGAATATTTTTTAATTTTTCTTTTTTTTCATATGATAATTTACTATCATCTTGATTTAATATCTTTATCTTTTCTTTTATTGCATCTGTTCCTGTAGCTCTTGCAATATAATATGCATCTAATGTAGCATTTTCCGGATCGGATAAATATCTATCTATATTGTTTCTAGCTATTATATAATCAATATTTATGAAGTTTAAAATTACATACATTATTACTATGATTTCTAAAGAAATTTTAAAAGTATCTAATTTTTGACCACATATTTCCATTAATACTGGAACTAATATTAAAATTTCTGTTACCAAAATGAAATACACGAATAATCTTAAATATGTATATCCATATTCTTGTTCATACAGATGCATTCTAAACATTGCTGATATTACAATTATTATTGTAAATATAATCAAAAATATTTTTAGTATTTTGCTAAATTTCTCATTTTGTACATTTTTAGATACTTTAATTAATCCCAAATTAATAAATGAAACAAACATTAATTGGAAAAATCCTGTTCTTGCATATGTAGCATAATCAAAATTTGCTGTTTTTCCTGCATTTATAAATAAATATTTAAATTGAATTATGCTAAAAATAAAATATATTATATTTAAAGATGTTAATAATTTATTTATTGTTAAACGACTTAAATTTATTTT
>CAKPQY010000064.1 GCA_934179885.1 uncultured Clostridia bacterium | reverse complement strand
ATATGCAATAGCTTTAATTGGAAATTTTGGAACTGTTGTAACAAATATAATAACAATAATAGCATTTATAATATTGTTGTATAAAACTGCAAGAAAAGCATGGAAACAAATTACAAAAAATAAAGTATTAGATGAAAATACATTAATAGTAATATCTGCAATAGGTGCATATTTGGTAGGAAAAGTATCAGAAGGCTTAATGGTTATCACTTTATATGAAATTGGAAAAATATTAGAGGCAAGAGCTGTTAATAAAACAAGAAAGTCAATATCAGACTTAATGAATATAAAACCAGAATATGCAAATTTAAAACAAGGTGAAGAATATAAACAAGTTAATCCAGAAGAAGTAAAAATAGGAGATATCATTGTAGTAAAAACAGGGGAAAAAATACCATTAGATGGTGAAGTTATAAAAGGAAATGCTCAAATTGATAACTCAGCATTAACTGGTGAAAGTAAATTGATAGAAGTTACAGAAAAAAGTAAAGTTTTGTCAGGAAGCATAAATACAAATGGATTAATAGAAATAAAAGTTGAGCAAACATATGAAAACAGTACAGTAAGTCAAATTTTAAATCTAGTTGAAAATGCAACAGACAAAAAAGCAAAAACAGAAACTTTTGTATCAAAAGCAGCAAAAATTTATACACCAGTTGTGATGGTATTAGCACTTTTAGTTGCAATATTTATGCCACTAATTGTATCAGGTGTTACTTATAAAGAAAGTATTTATAAGGCATTAATATTTTTAGTAATATCATGCCCATGTTCAATAGCAATATCAGTTCCATTAAGCTATTTCTCTGGAATTGGTAAAGCATCTAAAAACGGAATTCTTGTTAAAGGAAGCGATTATTTAGATGGAATAAAAGACATCAAAGAAATAATTTTTGATAAAACAGGAACAATTACAACAGGAAAATTTGCTGTAACAGAAATAAATTCATTTGATGAAAAATATAGTAAACAAGACATTTTAGAATATTTTGCAAAAGGAGAAAAATATTCAAATCATCCAATAGCAAAATCAATTTTAAATAAATATAGTGAAACTTTTACAAAAGATTTGAACACGGAAAACATTACAAATTTTAAAGAAATTTCAGGAAAAGGGCTACAATATCAATATGAAAATAAAACAATAAAAATTGGAAATGCTAATTTTACAGAAGCAAAACAAAATGATAATATTATAGGAACAGTTTTATACTTAAATGTTGATGGAACAGTAGTAGGAAATCTAGTATTAAGTGATGAAATAAAAGCAAACACCAAAGAAACAATAGAAAAATTGCATAAATTAGGTGTTAATACAAAAATGTTCACAGGGGATAAAAAAGAAATTGCAGAAAAAATTGCAAAAGAAGTTGGAATAAAAGCTGTAAAATCAGAAATGTTACCACAAGATAAATATAACGAATTAGATGAAATAATTAATAAAAGAGAAGAAAAACAAAAAGTGGCATTTGTTGGAGATGGAATAAATGACAGCCCAGTTTTAGCAAGAGCAGATATAGGAATATCAATGGGTGGAATTGGTTCAAGCTCAGCAATTGAAGCATCAGATGTAGTTATTATGACAGATGAACTTTCAAAAATAGTTGAGGCAATAGCTATTTCTAAAAAGACAAATAAAATAATTAAACAAAATTTAATATTTTCAATTGGTGTAAAAATATTAACTTTAATTTTAAGTTTATTTGGAGTTGCTGATATGTGGCAGGCTGTTTTTGCTGATGTTGGAACTACATTAATTACAATATTTAATACACTCAGAATTTTGAAATAATATAGTAAATACTCTTGAAATACAGAGTATTTTTTTATATTATAAATATAAGGGAGAAAAAGATGAAACAAAAAATTAAAGAAAAGTTATTTGAATTATCAGACCAAAAATACAAAGAATTTCATGGAGGGCTATGTCCAGGAACAGAAAATATCATTGGAGTAAGAGTACCAATTTTAAGAAAATATGCACAAGAACTATTTAAAGAAAAAGACTGGAAGCAGACAATAGAAGAAATAGACAATGAATATTATGAAGAAATAATGTTACAAGGCATGTTAATTGGCCAAGCAAAAAATGAAGACATAGACACAATATTAAAATATATTGAAAAATATGTTCCAAAGATAGATAACTGGGCGATTTGTGATGTTTTTTGTGCAGGCTTAAAAATTACTAAAAAATACAAAAAAGAAATATGGAATTTTATACAAAGATATTTAAAATCAAACAAAGAATTTGAAATAAGATTTGCTGTTGTAATGATTTTAGATTATTATATTGATGAGGAATATTTAAAACAAAATTTTAAAATTTTTGATAATATAAAACATGAAGGCTATTATGTAAAAATGGCAGTAGCCTGGGCAATTTCTATTTGTTTAATAAAATTTTATAATGAAACTATAGAGTATTTAAATAAAGCAAAATTAGATAATTGGACTTATAATAAAGCAATTCAAAAAGCTATTGAGTCTTATAGAATCTCGGATGAGAAAAAAGATTTTTTAAGAAAATTGAAAAAATGATATATAACTATTTTACAACTTTAAAATTTATGATATAGTATATAAAAAAGAAAAGGAAATAAAAAAATGAAAAAATTAAAAGTAACAATGACAAAGGAACAAATTGAAAAAAAGAAAAAAAGAATAATAAAAATATTTATAGCTATAATAGCAATAATAATAGTTGCAATAATAGGATATAAAATAAATGATTATATAATTTTTGATAAAGACAAAACAATAAATTTAGTAATCAACAACAAAAATGTAACATCAAACTTAAAAAAGGATATTTTCATACAAGATGATGAAATATACATGTCAAAGCAAGACTTAGGCAATTTCTTTGATAAATATATATATGAAGATACAAAAAATAATCAAATAGTAACAACATATGATAACAAAATTGGAGCAATAAGTTTAGAAGAAAACAAAATAAATATAAATGGCTCAAATAAAGAAACATATGCACATGCAATAGAAAAAAATGGCACAATTTATATACCAATACAAGAGCTAGAAGATGTATATGGAATAGAAATTAAATATATTGAAAATTCAAAAGTATTAACCATAGATTCTATAGCAAAAGAACAAAAAAAAGCAATAATAACAAAAAATGTAGCTGTAAAATCATCAACAAGATTTATTGCTAAAACAATTGATAGAGCAGAAAAAGGAAACTATGTTGTTGTAATATCTGAAGAAAATGGATATGCAAGAATTAGAACAGAAAATGGAAAACTAGGATATGTAAAATCTAATAAAATTGCAAATACAGTTGTAGTAAGAGAAGAAATTCAAACAACAAAACAAATTGAAGGAAAAGTAAATTTAGTATGGGATTACTATTCAGAAGTTGCAACAGCACCTGATAGAACAGGAGTTACAATGGATGGAGTAAATGTTGTATCACCAGCATTTTTCCACTTAAATTCTAAGGGAGAACTAACTGAAAATATAGGACAAGCTGGAAAAAAATATATAGAATGGGCACATAGCAAAGGATACAAAGTTTGGCCAATGGTTCAAAATGCAGGAAACGGCATGATGAGTGTTACATCTGAAATTATGAATGATTATAATAAGAGACAAAAACTAATAGAAGATATAGTTGCAGCATGTGTTGAATATAAATTAGATGGAATAAACATTGATTTTGAAAACATGAAGCAAAAAGACAAAGATATGTACTCAAGATTTATAATAGAATTAACACCAAGACTAAAAGATATAGGACTTGTGGTTTCTGTTGATGTTACAGCACCAGATGGTTCTGAAACATGGTCAATGTGCTTTGATAGACATGTAATAGGAGATGTAGCAGATTATATAGTATTTATGGCATATGACCAATATGGAACATCAAGCAATAAATCAGGAACAACTGCAGGATACAATTGGGTTGAATTAAGTCTTAATAAATTTTTGAAAACAGAAGAAATTGAAAGTCAAAAAATAATTTTAGCAATTCCATTATATACAAGATTATGGACAGAAGATAGTTCAGGAAATCTAGTAAAAACACCAAGTACAGTTTCAATAAAAAATATAGAAAATGTAATTCCAGCTAATGCTCAAAAACAATGGAATGAAGAGCTAAAACAATACTATGTAGAATATAAAGAAGGTTCATATACTAAAAAAATATGGATTGAAGATGAAACATCTTTGAAAGCAAAAATATCTTTAATAAGGAACAATAATTTAGGTGGAGTAGCATCTTGGGAAAAGGGTATGGAAACAGATGGGTTTTGGACATTTTTAAAGCAAGAGATTAATAAATAAAGCATATTATTTGAAAATAAAGTGTTACACAATTCACAACAATTAAAGTTTATAATGTTCTGCAACTGGTAATAGTTATTAATTATACTCAGTTCTTCCCAATGATACTGTAACAATGCTAACGCATTTAACAGTATTCATTGGTCCCCACGAGAACATCGTTTAATTAATAACTATTACCTTGCGCGGACTTTAAGTTTTAGTAGCTGTGAATTGCAACATTTAATTTTTAAACAATATGCTAATTTTTTGCAAAAACTCTTGACTTTTCAGGGGTTTCAAATATATAATGTCAAAAAGAGCATTCGGAGGTATTTAAGACATATGCAAAAAGAAAACGTATATTATACAACAGAAAAATATGGAAACTTAACAGATGAACAAATAATATCTCAAATTAAAGAAGGGGACGAGCAAGCTTTATCTTTTCTACTAAATAAATATAAAGACTTAGTAAACTCAAAAGTTGGAAAATACTTTATAATTGGTGCAGAAAGAGAAGATATTATACAAGAAGGTATGATAGGACTATATAAAGCTGTAAAAAACTTTGATGGCAGTAAGCAAAATACATTTAAAACATTTGCAAATTTATGTATTGAAAGACAATTAATAACTGCTATTAAAAGTTCAAATAGACAAAAGCACATGCCACTGAATTCCTATTTATCCCTAAATACAGCTGCTTATGATAATGACGAAGATGGTACAGAATTAATAGAAACATTTGAAGTGGACACTATAGAAGATCCATTAGAAACTATAACAAAAAAAGAATATTTTGAAGAAATACAGAATACTATGCATAAGTCATTAAGTAAATTTGAAGAAAAAGTATTAGATAGATATATACAAGGTGAAAGCTATGAAGTTATCGCAAAACAACTAGAGGCACCTGTAAAATCGATAGATAATGCAATTCAGAGAATAAGAAAAAAAGCAATAAAAAATATATTTTAATAGAGGTTGGAAGTTTGATATTAGAGGTTAGATTTTGGAATTTAGAGATTAGAAATTGAGTTTCAATTTCCAACCGCTAACATCTAACCTCCAACTTCTATAATTTGTATATGCTTGCATAGCTCAGTTGGT
>CAKPQY010000063.1 GCA_934179885.1 uncultured Clostridia bacterium | reverse complement strand
TGGATAGAGCACACGCCTTCTAAGCGTGGGGTCGGGGGTTCGAATCCCTCTTGGCCCACCATAAAATATAATGGTTTAAGATTATTTAGTTTCAATACTATGTCTTAATTAAGGAAAAAGACTGATATATAATTTATATACCAGTCTTTTTTGTTGTTCTTTATTAGAAAAATCAGTATGACTTTCCTAATAAAAAAAATACATTAAAATAATTTGAATTATTAAAAAACAATTATTAATTTTTTCAATTTAAATTATAAATAACTCATACTTTTTATTTTTTAGTACATAATAATAATATAATTTTACTAAAATTATGGTAATTATTTACCAAGAATAGGAGTTTTTATGGAAAATAACGATTTGAATATTTTAGATGAAATCAATAAAGGAGCAACTATGGGAATGGATGCTATTTCATTTGTATCTGAAAAAGTAGTTGATAATGACTTTAAAGAAGTTTTAGATACAGAATATAACAAATATAAAAAAATTTCTCAAAGAGTAAATGATTTATATAGTAACTATACTAACAAAGAACCTCACCAAACAAATGCTATGAATAAAATGATGACTTGGTATGGTATACAAATGAAAACAATAACAGATGATACAACTTCTAAATTATCAGAATTATTAATGCAAGGTACTAACATGGGAATTATAGAAGGTAGACGTTTATTAAATCAACATGCTAATGCAACTCCAAATGTAAAAAATATTTTAAATGATTTTGTTGTTATGCAAGAAGATAGTGTTGAAACTCTAAAGAAATATTTATAATATATTAAAAAACAAAGTTGTAAAAAACTTTGTTTTTTCTTTTGGTGTTTTTTATATTGACTAATAAAATGCTTGATATACATATGTTTTTAGATTTTAAAATTTTAATATTGTAATATTTTTATTTAAATTTGGGTATGACTAATAGTGATACATCCATATTTAATCTTTTTTATTTTTTCATTGTTATATTCGTGTTTATTCGACAAAATTCGATTTTTTATTTCGCATTACCAATTGGTTTAATTCCTCCAAATGCCTTGATATACTTATATTACATATCTTATTTATATGGAGGTATAATATGAAATCTGAAAAGAAAATTGATATTGATAAAATACTTGGTGAAATATTTAAAGAATATCGTGTAAAAAACAAATTAACTCAAGAAAAAATTGCAGAAAAATTAGGAATTTCTGTTAAATATATTTCAAGAATCGAAAATGGTACAGGTGGTGTTAAAGTAGAAACACTTGTAAATTATATGAATATATTAGGTATATCTCCAAATGTTATATTTGAAAGGTTAATTGTTAATGAAGATTTAAAATCTCAAATGCAATTGTCTAAAAAAGCTAGTGAATTGCCTGATGATAAAATTAATTTTGTTATTTCAGTTATTGATTTATTAAAAGATTTAGATAAGTAATAATGAAAAAGTTCTAGTGCAAAAATCCATTTTGTATTTGAAAATATAAAAAGAATAAATATATTAATATTGTTGGCAAAAACATATCTGGGGTCTACCTATTGGTCTTTGCCTTCCAATATTAATATATTTATTTTTTATTCTTCCCAAAAAGCTTTATAAGTTTCAAAAGCTGAATATATATCAAATTTACTTGTAACTTCATATGGAGCATGCATTGAAAGCACTGGAACGCCGCAATCTATAACATCTGCACCTTTATTTGCTAAAATATATGCAATTGTTCCGCCACCGCCAATATCAACTTTTCCAAGTTCTGCTATTTGATATTTTATATCATTTTTCTCTAATATATTTCTAACCCAAGCTACATATTCTGCATTTGCATCTGAAGCTCCTGATTTTCCTCTTGAACCAGTATATTTATTAATACTAATTCCTTTTCCAACAAATCCTGCATTTAATTTATCTGAAACAGATGCATATATTGGGTCAAAACCTGCGTCAACATCAGATGATAACATTTTTGAAAAGCAAAATACTTTATCTAATAAATTTGGTTTATTTATTCCTAATTTGTTTAATAATTCTGATATAAAGAAATCAAACATATGTGATTCCATTCCTGTATTTCCCATACTTCCTATTTCTTCTTTATCAGATAAAATACAAACTGCTGTATTTTTAACATTTTCTAATGTCATCATTGCTGCTAGTGATGTATATGCACATACTTTATCATCTTGACCATAAGCTGCAACTAATCCTGAGTCAAACCCTAAACTTCTTGCCTTAAATGCTGGTACTATTTCTAGTTCTGAGCTTTGAAAATCTGCTTCTACAATTCCATATTTTTGATTTAAAATATTTAAAATATTTAATTTTACTTTTTCTTTACATTTTTCGTCTTGATATGGAATGCTTCCTACTAAAAGATTTAAATCTTCTCCATCTATTCCATTTTTCAATTTCTTTTCCATTTGATCTTGAGCTAAATGTGGTAATAAATCTGTTATTGTAAATATTGGGTCATTATCATCTTCTCCTATATTTACAGTAACTTTTTCACCATTTGGTTTTACTATTACTCCATGGATACTTAATGGAATTGTTGTCCATTGATATTTTTTAATTCCTCCATAATAATGAGTTTTAAAATATGAAAGTTCAGAATCTTCATAAAGTGGATTTGGCTTTAAGTCTAATCTTGGTGAATCAACATGTGACCCAATTATATGAAGTCCTTCTTCTATATTTTTCGTTCCTATTATTGCTAAATACATACTTTTTTCTCTGTTAATAAAGTACACTTTATCACCTGGTTGTAGTGTTTCGAATTCTGCTATGTCTTTATATCCATTTTCTTTTGCCATTTTTGTAGCTTCTGCTATAAAGTCTCTTTCTGTTTTGGCCTTATTTAAAAAGTTCATATAATCTTTTGAAAAATTGAATATTGCTTCTTTTTTTCTTGTATCTACTGTTTCCCATCCATTTTCTTTTTGTCTAAATAGTTTTTCTTCTAAATTTTGTTCCATAATATCCTCCTTTGTTTGTTTTTTTTAGTATATCACTTTAATTTTTATTTTTCCACTTTTTTTCGTATTTATTCTAAATTTTAGTAAATAATAATTACAGTTCACAGCTAATTTATTTAGAGTATTGGAAATTTGATAGTATATAACAAATAATAGTTACAATTGGAGGCACGTATGAATTCTTTATGGTTAAGTGAAGATTTGAATAACAAAAATTTTGAAAATTTAAACAAAAATATATCAACTGATGTCTGTATAATAGGAGCCGGTATATTCGGTCTTACTTGTGGATATTACTTATCAAAAGCAGGTTTAACGGTCACAGTTGTTGATAAAAGTGATGTTGCTAGAAAGACTACTGGCCATACAACAGCAAAGATAACCTCTCAACATGGTCTTTTTTATACTTATTTAGTAGATACTTATGGTGAGCAATTTGCAAAAGATTATTTATTTGCAAATGAAGAAGCAATTGAAAATATAAAAAATATTATTGATACTGAAAATATTAAGTGTGACTTTGAAAGGCAATCTAATTTCGTTTATACTACTGATAAATCAGAAGTAAATAAAATAAGAAAAGAAGTTGATTGCGTAAATGCTATTGGGTTTCCTGCAAATTTTGTTACAAAAACAGGTCTACCTTTTGAAGTTGCAGGGGCTATACAATTTAAAAACCAAGCTCAATTTAATCCTATCAAATATATAAATGGTTTATGTGACTGCATCCTTAAAAACAATGGTGAAATATACACTAATACTACCGTCTATGATGTAAAAAAAGATGGAAATAATTTTTCCACGTTAACAATTGGTGGTGCTATAGAATCTAAATATGTTATTTTAGCATCACATTATCCTTTTATTAATTTTCCCGGAATGTATTTTTTCAAAATGTATCAGTCTTCATCATATGTTATTGGTGTTGATACCAAAAAAACTTTATTTAATGGAATGTATATAACCGCTTCTGAGCCTACTTATTCATTTAGAACAGCTTATCATAAAGGTAAAAAAATCCTTTTGCTCGGAGGTGGCAGCCACAAAACTGGTACACCTGTTACTTATGAACAAAGCTATGGTGCTTTAGAAAATTGTGCAAAGCAGTTATATCCTAATTGTGAGGTTTTGTTTAGATGGGATACGCGTGACTGTATTACCTTAGACAAAATTCCTTATATTGGAGCTTTTTCAAGTACAATGGATAATTTGTATGTTGGTACTGGTTTTAATAAGTGGGGTATGACAACTTCTAATGTTGCTGCAAATATTGTTTGTGATATGATTTTAGGAAAACACAATAAATATGCCTATGTTTTTGACTCTACACGTGTTAATCCTATAAAAAATAGAACTGAAGTTAAAAATATGATTACTGAATCTGTTAATTCTCTTGCTATTAAAAAGTTTAAAGATTCAAATGTTTCTTTTGATGATATTCCTAATAATTCAGGTGGGATTATAGATATTAATAATCAGAAGGTTGGTGTTTATAAAGATACTTCACGGAAATATTTTTGCTGTTAAGCCTATTTGTACTCATTTGGGTTGCTTGCTTTCTTGGAATGATGCTGATAAAACTTGGGACTGTCCTTGTCATGGTTCTAGATTTGATTATATGGGTAAAAATATTTATGACCCTGCTTTTAGAGATTTGGATATTTATAATTTATAAATAGGTGCTACTATCCATCATTTATATTTTAAAGTGTATATTGGTGATTAAATTTGCAAATTTTTAATTATTTTTTGATTTTTTGTTGACTTCTTTTAAGCTTTTTGCTAAAATTTCTTTAAATTCATATATTTATATTATTATTTATTGAACTAGATTTCTTCGTTTGCGATTAATCTAGTTCTTTTTTATTATTTTTTTATTAATTGGTCATATTTTTTGACTTTTTTGCATATATATGTTATTATAGGACTTCAGCAATATAAAGGAGGAATATTATGACGTACTACGAAGAGGCTCTGAGGAGGTTAATATCAAAGAAAGGGATACATTTTACATTAGAAACTTTATCCTCTCCAAATTTACCGAAAAATATAAAAGAGGATTTATCTAAAAAGTCTTACTTCATTGGCGATCACCTTAATGTTGAATTAATTTCTTCATTGGCTTAGCTTAGCTCCTTGATATCAATATTTTTTATGTTGGTATTCCTATAGCTCTCTTTCGTATGATTGAGAGCTTTTTTATGCTTAATTTTAATGGAATATAAAGAAACAAAAGCAATATTTGCTAACAAATAAAATATGATAAATTTTTTCATAAATTTATCTTTTTAATATTTTATTTAATTTATCTTCTGCTTTCTTTACAAAGTAATTATCCTTTTCTATTGGTATATCAATTGTTGTTACTAATTCTTTTAATTTATCTATGGTATCAAAATTATCATCTGTTTCGATTTCAATTAAAGTATTGCTATTCTCTATAAATTTTATAGCTAATTCCAACTTATCCTTATAATAAAT
>CAKPQY010000062.1 GCA_934179885.1 uncultured Clostridia bacterium | reverse complement strand
AATGTATCCTGAGTGATGTCTATAAATTTTTTGATCCATTTTGTTTCCTGTTAAAATTACATCTTTTACGTTTAATACTATAACATGATCACCTGTATCTTGGTTAGGTGTAAATGTTGGTTTGTGTTTTCCTCTTAATAATTTAGCAGCTTCTGTTGCAACTCTACCTAATGGTTTGTTGGCTGCATCAATTATGTACCATTTGCTTTCTATTTCAGCCTTTTTTGGACTATATGTTGTATTATTCATGGTAATAATTACCCTCCTATTTTTATATATTTTATATATGAAATTTAAATTAAAACTACCGGGGAGAAGTTTTATATTTAAATCATATTCTAACATAATGCTTAAATATTTTATTACAAAAAAGTGTATTTGTCAACGATTTTTGGAAAATTTGTGAAAAGTATTGCTAAAATTTTAAATAAAAATTATAATGTAAGAAAAAGATGTAATTTTGATGGTATAATAGATTAATTAATTAAATAGTAATTAATAGTAGTGAATGGATGGTAGAGAGTAGATGTTAGAGGTTAGTTGTCAGATGTTAGATGTTAGATGTTAGAGATTAGAAGTTTAAAATTATAAATTAAAATCCAACATCTAACTTCCAACCTCCAACCTCTAACCTCCAATTACAAAAAGGGGGGAAAGATGATAAAAAAAGGTAATAAAAAACGAGAAAATCGCAAAAATACTGATAAACCTAAAAGAGAAGGATTTATGCAAGGCGTTATAACATTAATGTTTTCCCAAGTTTTAATTAAAATATTAGGATTAGTATATACTTTATATTTAACAAATAGAGAAGGGTTTGGAGATAAAGGAAATGGAATATGTGCAAGTGGATATCAAATATATGCATTATTACTTACTATATCTTCAATAGGAGTTCCAAATGCTATTTCAAAATTGGTATCAGAAAGAGTGGCTGTTGGAGATAATAAAGGTGCGCATAGAATTTTTAAAATAGCATTTGCAACATTTGCAATAATAGGACTAGTAGGAAGTTTATTATTATTTTTTGGAGCACATGTAATTGCAAATAATTGGCTTCAAATACCAGAAGCAGAAATGACATTAGTTGCATTATCACCAGCAGTATTCTTTGTTACAATTGCATCAGTTATGAGAGGATATTTTAATGGAAGACAAAAAATTAGTGTTGGTGCAAGGTCTCAAACTTTAGAACAAGTTTTTAAAACATTGCTTACAATTATAATAGTAGAAATAGTTGCAATATTATCAAATGTATCAACTGAATGGATGGCAGCAGGAGCAAATCTAGCAAGCGCACTTGCTACGTTTTTAGGATTTAGTTATTTGTTTTTATATTATAGAACTGAAAGAAAAGAAATAGGGGCAGAAATAAAAAATACTGTAAATTATAAATATGAAAGAGTATCAGAAATAATAAAAAAGATTTTATTTGTTTCAATACCAATTACTTTAACAGCTATAATGTCATCAATAAATAAGAATGTTGATTCATTTACTGTTGTAAGAAATTTAAAAAAATTTATGCCAGAAGACCAGGCAACAGCTTTATATGGAATTTTAGGAGGTAAAGTTGATACATTAACAAGTTTGCCTTTAGCTATAAATGTAGCTTTTTCAACAGCGCTAGTTCCAGCTATATCAGCAGCAAAGGCAAAGAATGGTAATAAAATAATAACAGAAAAAACATCATTTTCATTGTTAGTATCAATGTTAATCGGACTTCCATGTACTGTTGGGATGTTTATATTTGCTCAACCAATATTAAATTTATTATTTCCAAATGCAAGTAATGGAGCTTTAATATTACAGATAAGTTCTTTGACAATAATTTTTACAATTTTAGACCAAACTATAAATGGAGCTCTGCAGGGATATGGAAAATTGATGATCCCAACAATATCTTTAGCAGCAGGGGTACTTGTTAAATTTATTTTAAATATAACTTTAATTCCAAATCCAAACTTTGGAATATATGGTGCAGCAATAGGTTCAGTTGCTTGCCATTTAGTTGCTTTTTGTATTGCATTTACAGCTTTACGAAAAAATATAAAATTAAATTTAACATTTTCAAAATTTGTTATAAAACCAATTATAGCAACAGTAATTATGGGAATATGTTCATATTTTACATATATTGCTTTAAAAGGAATAATAATTGAAAGATTGGCTACAATAATAGCAATACTTGTAGCAGCTGTAATATATATATTAGCTGTTGTAGTTTTGAAAATTTTTACAAAAGAAGAGTTTAAAATGATGCCGGCAGGCGATAAAATCGTTAAAATTTTAGAAAAAATAAAAATTTATTAGAAAAAAAGAAGGATTTTAGCGAAAGTTGGCGAATAGTGTTATTAGTAAGTACAGTTATTGCTTAGTTCAGGCGATAAAAGTACATAAATATTAAATCTTATAGGAGGTAATTTAAATGAACAAAGCTGAATTAATCGCAGCAATAGCTGCAAAAACAGGTGACACAAAAAAAGCAGCTGAAGCATCAGTAAACGCTTTTGTAGAAGTAGTTACAAACGCATTAAAAGAAGGAGATAAAGTTCAATTAGTTGGATTTGGTTCTTTCGAAGTTAGAAAAAGAGCTGCTAGAAAAGGTAGAAACCCACAAACTAAAGAAGAAATCAAAATACCTGCATCAAAAGCTCCAGTATTCAAAGCTGGTAAAGCATTAAAAGATTTAGTAAATAATAAATAATTTGTGAATATAAATATATGAATTCATATAAAGAAGACTAGGAATAGTCTTCTTTTTTGCTAGTTTTGACAAGCTTTCTAAAGAAACAATAGAAAATTTAATAATTTATTTTAATAAAAGCAAAATAAATTATTAAATTTTATAATATTTCTTGACAAACTAATGTATAAGGTGCTAAAATATTTAACATAATAATAAAAATATTTTGCGTTCGTACAATACAAAGCAATTAGAAGTAACTTTAAGAGAATAAGGGCCGTTGGCTGAAAGCCCTTTAAGGTCAACCTAATTTGTGAAACATATTGGAGCAATTTTAATAAAGTGGAAAACATTCTTAAATTAAAAAAATGTTTTCAAGCTGGGTGGTACCGCGGAAATTATTTCGTCCCTGCAATTTTGCAGTGGACGTTTTTTGATGTTTATCAGTAAAAAGTTTCAAAAAATGTCCCAGAAAGAACCGTCCCTTTTGGGACACCAAAAAGAACCGTCCCTTTTGGGACATTAGGAGGTATAAAAAATGAACGAGTACAAAACTCACACATGTAATGAAATTAGCTTAGAAGATGTAGGAAAAAAAGTAAGAATAGCAGGATGGGTAGAAACTATACGTGATTTAGGAGGATTAGTTTTCTTAGACATAAGAGATATGTATGGAATTACACAAGTTGTAACATCTGGAGAAACAGAAGATGTAGATTTTGCATCACATATTCCAGTTGAATCAGCAGTTACAGTTTATGGAACTGTAAAAAAGAGAGATGAAGAAACAGTTAATCCAAAAATAAAAACAGGACTTGTTGAAATCAAGATAGAAGAAATTAAAGTTCTAGGAAAAAGAACTAAAAATCTACCTTTTGAAGTAAATACAAATCAAGAAATAAGAGAAGATTTAAGACTTCAATATAGATATTTAGATTTAAGAAATGAAAGACTTGTAAATAATTTAAAACTTCGTGCAGAAGTGTTACAATTCTTAAGAAATCAAATGCAAGAACAAGGATTTTTAGAAGTTCAAACACCAATATTAACAAGTTCTTCACCAGAAGGAGCAAGAGATTATTTAGTACCAAGTAGATTACATCCAGGAAAATTCTATGCATTACCACAAGCGCCACAACAATTTAAACAATTATTAATGGTATCTGGTATAGATAAATACTTCCAAATAGCACCATGTTTTAGAGATGAAGATGCAAGAGCAGATAGAGCACCAGGAGAATTTTATCAATTAGATATGGAAATGAGTTTTGCAACACAAGAAGATGTATTCAAAGTAATGGAACCAGTTATGTATAATACATTCAAACAATTCTCTAATAAAAAAATTGCAGAATATCCATTCCCAAGAATAACATATAAAGAAGCAATGCTTAAATATGGTTCAGACAAACCAGACTTAAGAAACCCATTATATATCATAGATTTATCAGACTTCTTTAAAAAATGTACATTTAAACCATTTATTGATAGAGCAGTAAGAGCTATAAAAGTTAAAGGACATCTTTCTAAAGGATTCCATGAAAAAATGTTAGCATATGCAATGTCAATTGGAATGGGAGGACTTGGATATTTAGAGGTTCAAGAAGATTTAAGTTTTAAAGGACCAATTGATAAATTTATTCCAGATGATTTAAAATCTGAATTGTTAAAACTTGCAGACTTAGAAAAAGAAGATACAATATTCTTTATAGCAGATAATGAAAAAAGAGCAACAGAACTTGCAGGACAAATAAGAACAGAGCTTGGAAAAAGATTAAATTTAATAGATGAAGATGTATTCCAATTTTGCTGGATAATAGATTTTCCTATGTTTGAATTAGATGAACATGAAAAATTAGCATTTAGCCATAACCCATTTTCAATGCCACAAGGTGGACTAGAAGCATTAGAAAATCAAAATCCATTAGAAATATTAGCATATCAATATGATTTAGTATGTAATGGAATAGAACTTTCATCAGGAGCCGTAAGAAATCATGATATACAAATAATGCTTAAAGCATTTAGTATGGCAGGATATACTGAAGAAGAAGTAAAAGAAAAATTTGGAGCTTTATATACAGCATTCCAATTTGGTGCGCCACCACATGCAGGAATTGCACCAGGAATTGATAGAATGTTAATGTTATTAACAAATTCAGAAACAATTAGGGAAGTTATAGCATTCCCATTAAATAGCAAAGCACAAGATTTAATGATGGGAGCACCTGGAAATGTTAAAAGAGAGCAATTAAGAGATGTACACATCATGATAGATAAAAAAGAAAATTAGATAGGAGATGATTATATGGAAGTTAGTAGAGAAGAAATTTTACACATCGCAAAATTAGCTGACTTAGAAATCAAAGAAGAAGAAATCGAAAAATATGCTCTTAATTTACAAGATATATTAAATTTTGCCAATATAGTAAACAACGCACCAGTAGATGGATTAGATGTTACAATAGGAGCAAACGAAAAGAAAAATGTATTTAGAAAAGATGAAGTAAAAGTATTTAAAGACAATGAAGCTTTATTACAAAATGCTCCATCTGAAGAACAACATATGTTTAAAATACCAAAAGTTATAAATTAGAAATCTTGATAAAAATAAGGAGGTAAAATAATGGAAATTACAGACTTAACAGTACATGAGCTACAAGAAAAATTAAAAAACAAAGAACTTACAATAACAGAAATAACAAAAGCATATGTAGATAGAATAAATGACAAAGAGAAAGATGTACAATCATTTGTTACAACATTAACAGATGAAGCT
>CAKPQY010000061.1 GCA_934179885.1 uncultured Clostridia bacterium | reverse complement strand
AAAAATATTGAAAAAGAAATTAAATCTAAAGAATGTGACAATATTATAAATCACATAAAGAAAGATTCTTACATACTTTGTTTGGATTTGACCGGAAAAGCACTTTCTTCTGAGCAATTTTCTAAAAATATTGAAGAAATATCTATGCAATCAAGTCAAATTACTTTTATTATTGGTGGTTCTTTAGGTTTAACTGAAAAAATATTAAATATGTCAAATCAAAAAATATGTTTTTCAAAAATGACTTTTCCTCACCAATTAATAAGAATATTTTTATTAGAACAGCTATTTAGAGCTTTTAAAATATCTAATGGTGAGACCTATCATAGATAACTTATAAATAAATATATTTGGAATTGTAGGGAAAATATTTTTTAATAATTATGAAAGAAAATATTTCGTGGGACAACACTTATAAACAAAACTTTCAAAAGGGATATCAATTATATTTGGGGGAATATGACGATATAATATTTTCCCTACAAAATTAAAAACATTATTAAATTTTAATTATTGATTTTTTTTAGAATTATGATTGCTAATAATTTAGTAATCATCTTTTTGATTATAAAAAAAATTGATATAAATAAAGTAAATCTTAAAATCATAAGACCTCCTATTTGATATTTTTTATTTTACCTCACTTTCCATAAAAAGTCAACAAGAAAATTACGACAAAAATCGACAAACAACAACGCTTGTAACTATTCCGACAAAATCCGCAATTAAAGCTGCCCATAAAACAAACCTAGTCTTTTTTATCCCTACACTACTTGTATAAACAGCAATTGTATAAACCGTTGTTTCAGTAGACCCCATAATAACAGATGCCATAAGTCCAATATTAGTGTCAACTCCATATTTATTCATAATATCTATTGCAACAGCTATTGAACTACTTCCAGAAATAGGTCTAATAAGAGCCAATGGTAAAATCTCAGTTGGAAAATTAACTAAATTTAGAACAGGTGCCAAAAAATTAATAATCAAATCAATAATTCCTGAACTTCTTAGAGCACCTATTGCAACAAATAATCCCACTAGTGTTGGAAAAATATTTAAAACAACACCTATCCCCTCTTTAGCACCATCTAAAAAAATATCAAAAACTTTTTTTCTTTCAATAACACCATAAATAACAATAATAATTATCATTAATGGCATTGCAATATTTGAAAAATATTCTATAAATTTCATTCACATACTCCTATCTAATATATTGTTACAATTTATAGCTTAACAAAACTTAAAGTCCGCGCAGGATAAAGTTGTAAATTATAACAATATATTTTATTTTCCAAATTTTATAAACAATTTTGTTGCAGTAATTCCAGCTATAGCAGCACAAATAGTTGCAATCCACACAGGAACAATAATTGCGGTAGGATCTGAAGAACCCAAAGAATTTCTTATTGCAATAACAGTTGTAGGAATAATTTGTATTGAAGCAGTATTTAATACAATAAAAGTTGCCATCTCATTTGTTAAAACTTTTTTATCCTTATTCTCCTTTTGCATAGATTCCATTGCTTTAATTCCGTAGTGGTGTAGCAGCATTCCCAAGCCCTAAAATATTAGCAACCATATTCATTGAAATTTCTTGATAAATATTACTATCCTTTTTCAAATTAGGAAACAACATTTTCATGAAAGGACTTAAAATTTTAGTAATTTTTTGCATAGCAGATGTTTTACTAGCAATTTCCATTATGCCGTTCCATAAACACATTGTACCAACTAATGTTATACACAAATTAACAGCTGTATTTGTACTTTCAAATATAGAATTATTTAACTCTTTAATGTTGCCCGATAAAATTGCAAAAATAATAGATATTATTATAAAAACTGGCCAAACTATATTTAACATTAATATCACCTATGTAATTTTATTATTTGTTTAAAATTTTTATTACATTTCAATTGACCAAAATTACTATTTATGATATATTAAATGTATAATAGCAATGGGAATTGTAAAAAGTAACATTAAGGAGGATAAACATGAAAGCTACTGGAATTATAAGAAGAGTTGATGAATTGGGAAGAGTTGTTATTCCTATAGAAATTAGGAATCAGTTTAATATTGTCGAAAAAGATCCAATTGAGATCTATGTCGATGATTCTTCAATAATATTAAAAAAATATGAACCTAACTGTGTTTTTTGTGGTAGTACAGAAAATTTAGTAGAATATAAAGATAAATTAGTTTGTGAAAAATGTTCTAAAGAATTAAACGTATTACATGAGCAAACAAAAAAATAAATATTTATATTATAAGAATTTTAGAAAACTTTATTATAATATAAAAAATTTAAAAAGAAGGCTACTGAAAAAATATCTCAGTAACCTTTTTTATTTTATTCTAATACTATATAAATTTTTGATAAATCTCATTTTTATTAACATTTCTATCTTTAGCAATTTTTTTAATTATATCTTTTTTGCTAAACCCTTGATTCTCATAAAATTTATAATGTTCTTCTATACTTAATTCATTTAATTCATTTTCTTCAGAAATATCTGTATTTCCTTCTATTATTAAAACTATTTCTCCCTTTATATCTTGAGTTTTCTCAATTAATTCATCTATATTTCCCCTAATAAATTCTTCATGAATTTTTGTAATCTCTCTTGCTAAAACAATTTTCCTATCGTTATTTAATACTTGTTTTAAATCTTTTAAAGTTGTATCCAATTTATGAGGAGCTTCATAAATTATTATTGTTTTATTAGATTTTTCTATTTCATCTAATTTATTTTTTCTCAATTTTTTATTTAAAGGTAGAAAACCTAAAAAAGTAAATTCTTTTGTATCAACTCCCGAACAAATTAGAGAATTAATCATTGCACATGCACCTGGAATTGGAACTACAGTTATTTCTAATTCTATGCATTTTTTTATTATTTCTTCACCCGGATCACAAATTCCAGGAGTACCAGCATCAGAAACTAATGCTATATTTTTACCCTCTTGCAATTTTTCTATTAAAACATCTGATTTTACATCTTCATTGTGTCTATGATAACTAATAAGTGGTTTAGATATCTCTAAGTGATTTAATAATTTTAAAGTATGTCTTGTATCCTCCGCTGCAATTATGTCTACTTCTTTTAAAACCCTTATAGCTCTTAAAGTTATATCTTCTAAATTTCCTATCGGTGTTGCTACAATATATAATATTCCCATTTTCTCTCTCCCTAAATTTTATTATAAATTTTCAATATTTCATCAGTATAAGAACCATCATCTTTATAAACATATAAATTTTCTCTAAATTTCAAATACTCTCCCCCATTTTTTACACCTTTAATTAAAACCATTTTAGGAGAAGTGCTCACATTTGAAAAAACTAATCTAACTTCTTTAGGTTCAATTTTATATTTTCTCATTAAAGAAAATATATCAACCATTCTTTCTGGCCTGTGAACCATATAAAATTCGCCTTTATCTTTTAAAAGCCTACTAGAAACTCTAATAAAATCTTCCAAATTTGCAAGAATTTCATGTCTTGAAATCAGCTTTTTTTCATCATCATTTATAACTCCTGTATTTTGCTTTTTATATGGTGGATTTGTCACTATTGCATCAAATGAATTGTTTTGAAAAATATTTTCTAAATTTAAAATATTTTCATTAATAACTTCAAATTTATCTTCCAAATTATTTAATCTTGCACTTCTGCATGCCATATCATAAACTTCTTTTTGTGCCTCAACACCAATTATCCTATTTAACTCTGTTTTTCCGCATAGTAAAATAGAAATAATGCCTGTACCTGTTCCCAAATCTAGTACTTTTGCATCTTTTTTTATGTTTTTTGCAAAATCAGAAAGCAACACAGCATCAATTCCAAAACAAAAGCCTTTTTCATTTTGAATTATTTTTAAATTTTTAAACTCTAAATCATCTATTCTCTCATTTTCTTTTAATTCTATATTCATTACTTTTCCTTTACTTAATCACTTTTTTCCTATATTTGAATATTATATAATAATTTTATTAATTTTGCAAATGGAGGAACTTCAATGCCTAGTTTATATAGATGTGAAAAAAATCAAATGATAGAAAAGAGAAATAATTTTGAAAATGAAAAAAGAGATGACAAAAAACCATCACCTCCTAAAAAGAAAAAATTGAATTTTAAAACTTGTAAAAAAAATACTATTAATTCTCTTCATGAAGTTGAGCATTTTTTGAGAGATTTTAAGCACTTATCAAGATATATAAAATTGTATAAAATTTTGAAATGACCGACCCAAAAGGGACGGTTCTTCTTGGGACATGACCCAAAAAGAACCGTCCCCTCTGGGTCATTTTCTCACATATTCATCTTTAAACTCATCATTTGTCTGTCCATTAATTAAAAACTTAACCTTATTAACTTCATTTAATTCAGTAACAGTATTAACAATAGAATAAATTAAATTATCTTTTGCCTTGCTATCATCTTTACTATAGCTTAACAATTCACTCGAAAAATCTAATGTTAAACATTCCCCTTGCAAAGAAGAATTCAACAATTTAGTATTATCTGGAATAATACCTTTCAACTTATCATTTTTAGGTCCACTTATCAATAATTCAACCAAAACATTATATGGTGACTGCATAATTTCTTTAATATTTACTAGTCTTGCTTCTGGCTTTAGCATATTTGTTTCTTTGTCTGGGAAATATAGACTAACTATAGTCTCTCTTAATTGCTCCTCAGAAATTTCTTCTTCTGGAATGTACTCATTTTGTACTTCATTCTCTTTTTTGTTTTTTACAAATTTAATCGTAAAAAAGCCAACTACAAAAATGATTATTAATAAAATAACAAATAATAAAATAATTTTTTTATTTTTCATAATTTCCTCCCTATTCTTTTAAATATTTATATTCAATTCTATTATTTGTTTGTCCAAAATATGAAAAAAATTTTTTATGTTTTTTCCATTTTTTAACATTTGACAAATAGCCATTTTCCGTATAAAATAAGAAGAATTAAAGAATTGTCAAAAAGGGGCGTCCCTAATGGCAAATTTAATTTAAGGGGATAAAAAAGGAGTAATGTAATATGAATAAAACCTTACATGTTGGACTAGATGTTGGTTCAACAACAGTAAAAATAGTAGTTATGGATGAAAACCAAAACACAATATACAAAGACTATCAAAGGCACTTTTCTGATACAAAAAATACCGTATGTAATGTATTAGAAAATTTAGCAAAAATGTTCCCAGAAAATGAATTTACAATAGCACTTACAGGTTCAGGAGCAATGTCTGCAAGTAAATTCTTAGGAGTAGAATTTATTCAAGAAGTTGTATCTTGCAAAAGAGCTGTTGAAAAATATATTCCACAAACAGACGTAGTAATAGAACTTGGTGGAGAAGATGCAAAAATAATTTATTTTGATAAATCAATTGAACAAAGAATGAATGGAACATGTGCTGGTGGTACAGGTGCCTTCTTAGATCAAA
>CAKPQY010000060.1 GCA_934179885.1 uncultured Clostridia bacterium | reverse complement strand
ATTTAGAATTTCTTAATTATATAGGGCAGCCGAGGAATGAAATAAATTTATTATATATAAAATTTTAGATATTAATATATAAAAATAAAAAGGGATTTTGAGTACTGAACCCTTAATCCCTTATTCTCTATTGATTATTTTTATTAGTATTGCAATCACATATATTACTTAATGTAGTACAAATTTGTTGCGCACCAAGTTGAACATCATTTTGAGCCAAATCACCTAAAGTTAAAATTCCTATTACATGATTATATTCATCACAAACGGGTAATCTTCTTATTTGATTATTAGCCATTTTAGTTTCAACATTTGACATTTCATCATCTTGTTTACATGTGCATACATTAGTTGTCATTATATCACTTGCACATGTTTGAGTTATATCTTTATTACATGCTACTGTTCTTAATAAAATATCTCTGTCTGTTAAAATTCCACAAATACAATTATTGCTATCACATACAGGAATACATCCTATGTGATTTTCCATCATTAACTTTGCTATTTCATTTATTTTTGTTTCTGGTTTTACACACCAAACATTTTCACACATACATTCTTTTACTTTCATTTTTATACCACCTTTCAAAATTTCTCTTTTTTATTTTTTGCAATAATAAAAATTTTATTATTAAAATTAATTGTCAAATATTGACAAAAAATCAGCAAGTAGTTATTTTACTTGCTGATTTTTCTTTTTTAATTTTCAAAAATATCATAATTTGACATTTCAAAATCTCTATTAAACATAGTACCTCCGGTTCCAAATCCAGGTCTCATTGGTGGTCGTGGTCCAGGCATAGGTGGACGTGGCATTGGAGGTCTTCCTGGCATTCCTGGTTTTCTTCTAAATCTTCTTAATAATTCTCTAATTAGTAATATTTGTATTAAATCTCTAAGACCTCTATTAATTTGTCGTGTTTCTCTATTTTCGCTTGATTTTTCACTTATTCTTACTTCTGGTTTCTTATCTGTTGCTCTTGTCATATTTGTGTTTATTGTGCTTGTTCCTTTTATTTCATTTGTTAAATTAATATTTATCTTAACGTCATTTCTTGCCTCTAAAGCATAATATATTTCATCAGTCATATTTTGAATATCATCATTTGTTACAGGCATTTGAACACTATCGCACTTTTTGCATACCATTGGATAAACTATTTTATATATTTCAGGATAACAACTTTCTAAATCCATATCTGAAGTTGCACTCATATAATTAGTATTCATATTTGAAGTCATATTATAATTCATATTTTGATTTCTATAATCTTGAATATTATCTTCATATGAACGCATAGGTGGATATCCTAAAATACTTCTTATGTAATCATCATATGTTTCGTTATACATAATAAACCTCCCTCATTTTTTACTTATATATCATATGAGGAAGGTTTTTATTTGGTTAAATATTATTTACTAAATTTTTGAATTTTTCTCCTCTATCTGCAAAATTTTTAAACATATCAAAGCTTGCACTTGCAGGAGAAAATAATACAACATCACCTTTTTTAGATGTTTTTTTTGCTATATCTATTGTTTGTTCTAAAGAATCGCACATATAAATATCAATTTTTTTATTTTGTTTATCTGCTTCATTTTTTACTGCATCAAATATTTTTTCAGCTGTTTGGCCAATTAATATAAGTGTTGAAACTTTATCTACTACTGGTTTTGCAAGTGGTTCATAATCTAGATTTTTGTCATATCCACCAGCAATTAAAACTATATTTTCTTTAAAAGCATTTATTCCTGATAAGGTTCTTGTAGGAGAAGAACTTGCTGAATCATTATACCATTTTACTCCATTAATTTCTCTTATAAATTCTATTCTATGCTCAACAGGTTTAAATTCTTTTATAGCATGAACTGCAATATCTGTATCAACTAAAGTTTTTGTAGCTGCTAATGCTGTTGCAATATTTTGAAAATTATGGTTTCCTCTTAAAATAACTTCATCAGTATTTAAAATATGTTTTCTAACTCTATCTTCACATTCTTTTACAACATCTTCATCAACAATAAATCCATTATCTAATTTTTCTTTGCTACTAAAGAAAATAACTTTTCCTTTTGTTTCTTTGCTACATTCTCTTGTTATATCATTATCATAATTTAAAATTAATATTCCATTTTCATTTTGATATTTAAAAATGTTCTTTTTAGCATCTATATATTCTTCATAATCTTTATGAATATTTAAATGATTTGGTGTTATATTAGTAATAACAGCTATATCTGGGCTTACGTGCATATTCATTAATTGAAAACTGCTTAATTCCAATACTACAATATCTTCTGGTTTTATTTCAGGTAATCTTGTAAATAAAGGAGTTCCAATATTTCCACCTAAAAAAGTATTATAACCAGCCTTTTGTAAAATAGCATTAATCATACTTGTAGTAGTTGTTTTTCCATCACTTCCAGTAACTCCAATAATTTTGCATGGACACATCTCCATTAACATTTCAACTTCTGTTGTTACTATTGCTCCTCTATTTGCTTCTTCTTGTAATTCTGGTTTAGTTGGCAAACAGCTTGGAGACCTAAATATAACATTAAATCCTTTTAATTGTTCAAGGCAGTTTTTTCCAAATGAATATTTAAATTCATATGTATTTATTTTGTCTATTATATTTTGTGGAATTTCATCAATTGTTCTTTCATCAAATACTGTTACTTGTGCCTTTTTTTCATATAAATAATCTAATACTGGTAGGTTACTTACTCCTAGTCCAATTACTGCTACTTTTCTAAATCTTATGTATTCGTTAAATTCTTTTAATTTTTCATTTTCAAAATTCATATTTGTTTCCTCCTTGTCCCAAAAGGGACGGTTCTTTTTGGGACATTTTTATTTTTTTGTACCAGATGTCCATTTGAGAAACATCCCAGAATGGACAATAATGTTCATTCTGTACCACATCTTATTCTATTTTATTAATAAAAATTTTTTTCGTTACTTATTATATCTCTTTTTTTATAAAAAAACAAATTTTAGCAGAATATTTTTATTTTTTTGGGCTACAATATTTTTAGAACTTTGAATGGAGGTGCATTTCAATGTCAAATAAGAATAATAATCAAAAAAATAATAACAAAAATAATAACAAAAATAATAACAATAACAACCAAAATCAAAATAATGAAAGACAAAACAATAATAACTGTAAATAATTTAAAAAGGACAGATTTTATTTTTTCTGTCCTTTTAATTATTTATTAGGAAGTCCGTTCTAATTTATTTTCATATGTTGTATGTAAAAGTTTTTCAGCTCTGTAACTACCAGGTGCTTCCAAATATTCTTCATAAACTTGCTTTAATGCTGGATTTTTATGTGATTTTCTAATTTGAGATTTTTCATCTATTGAATATATTGAATCTGCTCTTAATTTTCTAACATCATATTCTGCACGAGTTCTTGAATTTTTAATAGGTTGACCTCCACCCATTATGCATCCACCTGGGCATGCCATTATTTCTACAAATTGATAATCCGCTTCTCCTGATTTAATCTCTTCCATTATTTTTTGAGCATTTCCCAAGCCACTTACAGCAACAACTTTAATATCTTTTCCATTGATATTTACTGTTGCTTTTTTTATTTCTTTTTCTCCCCTTACTTGTTCAAAGTCTATTTTATCTAAATCTTTTCCTGTTAAAACATCTTGTGCGGTTCTTAAAGCCGCTTCCATAACTCCACCTGTTGTTCCAAATATTGCAGCTGCTCCTGTTGATGTTCCTAATGGGTTATCAAATTCGCTATCTTCTAAGTCTTCAAATCTTATATTTGCATATTTAATCATTCTAGAAAGTTCTCTTGTTGTAATTACACAGTCAACATCAGAAAGTCCATTATTTGATAATTCTTTTCTTTGTCTTTCATATTTTTTAGCAATACAAGGCATTACTGAAACAACAAATATTTTTTCTGGATCTATTTTTTCTTTTTTTGCATAATAAGTTTTAATTAAAGCTCCTAACATCTCATGTGGTGATTTACAGCTTGATAGATGTGGTAACAATTCAGGATAATTAATTTCTATATATCTTACCCAAGCAGGACAACATGATGTTATCATAGGAATATTATCATTTTCCTTAAATCTTTCTATAAACTCGTGTGCTTCTTCCATTATAGTAAAATCTGCACCTGTGTTAGTATCAAATACTTTATCAAATCCTAATCTTTTTAATGCTGTTACCATTTTTCCAGTTACATTTGTACCAATAGGCATTTTAAACTCTTCCCCTAAGGCAACTCTTACTGCTGGTGCTGTTTGAACAACAACATATGTATCTGGGTCTTTCAATTTTGCCCACACTTCATCAATATTTTCTTTTTCACGTAGTGCACTTGTTGGGCAAGCTTCAATACATTGGCCACAATATACACAATTTGTATCTTTTAGGCTTTTATTATATGAAGTAGATATACTTGAATCAAATCCTCTATTTCCACAATCAATTGCGCCTACTTTTTGAATATTTTTACATACAGCCACACATCTTCTACATAAAATACATTTGTTTGGGTCTTTCACTATTGAAGGAGATAAATTGTCTATTTCATGTTTTTTTCTTTCTCCTTTATATTCTATAGTTTGAATACCAAACTTAGAAGCTAAAGCTTGTAACTCACAATTTCCCATTCTTGTGCATGTTAAGCAGTCTTTATCATGATTAGATATTATTAAATCTAACATTACATGTCTTGCTTCTATTATTTCTGGAGTATGTGTTTTTATAACCATGCCTTCTTCAACTTTTTGAATACAAGAAGTTGCAAAACCTCTTCTGCCTTCTACTTTAACCACACACATTCTACAGTCACCAATTTCATTTATATCTTTTAAAAAGCATAGTGTTGGGATATCTATTCCAGCTTTTTTTGCAGCTTCTAGTATTGTTATTCCTTTAGGTACAGATATATTTTGATTATCTATTGTTATATTTACTAATTCTTCTTTCATTTTTTCCCTCCTATTTTTATGGAAGTTAGAAGTTAGAGGTTAGAGAAATAGAAATTAGTGAATTAGAGAGTGGTGAACTAGAATATATATAATCTCTAATCTCCAACTTCTAACCCCTAGTTTCTCCAACTTCCAACCTCTACTTAATCGCCTTAAATGGGCATTTTGTCAAACATGTGCCACATTTAATACATTTATCTTGATTAATTTTTCTGACGTCTCTTCCTTCTCCTTCAATTGCACCAACAGGACAATTTCTTTGGCATATTCCGCATCCCTTGCATTTGCTTGAATCTACTTCTATTTGAGCTAGATTTTTGCATTCTTTACTTCTACATTGTTTATATGTAACATGTTCTTTATATTCTTCTTTAAAATATTTTAATGTACTTAAAACTGGATTTGGTGCACTCTGTCCTAATCCACATATACTAGAATCTCTTACATTTAATGCAAGTTTTTCTAATCTGTATAAATCAAGTTCTTCTCCATCGCCATTGCATATTTTTTCTAATAATTCATGCATTCTTTTTGTTCCAATTCTGCATGGTGTACATTTTCCACAGCTTTCTGACACAGTAAAGTCTAGATAAAATTTAGCTAAGCTTACCATACATTTTGTATCATCCATTACTATAAGTCCACCTGACCCCCTCATTGAAC
>CAKPQY010000059.1 GCA_934179885.1 uncultured Clostridia bacterium | reverse complement strand
ATGGTGGACCAGATGGAGAATTAGGAGCTTCTTTAAGATATTTATCTCAAAGATTTGCAATGCCAGACCAAAAAGCAAAAGCAATTTTAAATGATATAGGAACAGAAGAATTACGGACACCTTGAAATGGTAGGAAGCATAGTTCATCAATTAACAAGAGGAGCTTCAATAGAAGAAATTGAAGAAGCTGGATTAAGTGCATATTACACAGACCATGGATTAGATGTGTATCCATCATCAGCTGCTGGAATTCCATTTGATGCAAATGCTTTAGCAGCAAAAGGTGATCCAATAGCAAACTTACAAGAAGATTTAGCAGCAGAACAAAAAGCAAGAGCAACATACGAAAAATTAATCAATTTATCAAGAGACAACGCAGATGTTGTAGATGCATTAAGATTTTTAAGAGAAAGAGAAGTGGTTCACTTCCAAAGATTTGGAGAAGCATTAAGGGGAGTTCAAGATAAATTAGCAGAAAAGAATTTTTATATGAATGATATGAAATCTTATAATAATAGATGAAAGCGTAAAGAAAGGTTGGCTGATTAGAATAAAAAATCCTAAGAGTAAAAAAGGCAATAGAGTTTATCAAAATTAATAATTGAAATAAAGGAAATAGGTTGACTAATCTATTTCCTTTTAATATACTTAGGCATTCTCTAAAATTTAAGAGAAGAAGGTAAAAAACATAATTAGATAAAATATATTAGTAATTAAAATTGACAAAAATCCACATAAATATTAAAATATAAATAGGTGATAAAATGAAAACGAAAGAGAAAAAAATAAAAATAACATTAAAAACAATAATATTTATAGCTTTCGGATTTTTTGCGATATTATATTTAATAATATTTTATAATATGTACTTTCCAGTAAACAAATCATATGCAACAGAAACGGGAATTGAACCTAAACAAGAAACAAAAATAAGCAATGCAAAGAAAATAGATATAGAACAAATAATAAACGAAAATACAAATGATGGACAAACAGAGCAAATAACAAAAAAAGAAGAGGTACTCGAATATTTAACACAATATAGAACAAATAAAGAAATACCAAAAGGAATATCAGTAGTAGTACAAGAAGGAATGCAAGGAAAACAAGAAATAACAATAAAAACAACATATGACAAAGAAGGAAATATTATATCAGAAGAACAAATAGGAGCAACAGTAACAAAATCTTCTGCGAATAAAATAGTAGAAATTGGTGGAGCCAATTACACAAGCAATTATAAAGTAAAAGTAGGAGATACAATTTATGTAACATCAGATATGCTAGCTATTTGGTCTGAACCATCAGAAGACAGCAGAAAAATAACAACATTAAAGCAAAATGATGAAATAAAAGTATTAGAAACAACTCAAAATTGGTATAAAATTTCATATGAAAACACAATTGGTTGGGTTAAATCTGAATGCACAATTCATATAAATCCAAATAAAAACCAAGAAACAGAAACATCAATAGCAACAAAATCAAAAGCACAATTATTATTAACATTAAATATCAACATGCAATTAAACAAACCAAGTGGATTAACATTAGAGCAATTTAAAAAAGTATTATCAGATGAAAAAGACAAAAACAAAATATTTACAAACAATGCAGAATATTTTTATTATATAGAAAAACAATACAATATAAATGGGATATTTGTTGCAGCAGTAGGAATTCATGAAAGTGCTTGGGGAACATCAAAAATAGCTTTACAAAAAAATAATTTATTTGGGTATGGAGCATATGATTCAAATCCATATAATGGAGCTTATGAATTTGCAAATTATTCAGAATGTATAGATTTAATTGCCAGAGTATTTGTTAAATACTATTTGAATCCAAGTGGTACAAGCATATATGGAGGAGAGAAGGCTACCGGAACATATTATAACAGTGCAACCTTATCTGGAGTTAACACAAAATATGCAAGTGATAAAAATTGGGCAAATGCAGTTTTTTCTCATATGAAATATTTATATAATAATTTGTAAAATTTTTGCAAAATTCCTTGATATTTTTTAAAAGATATTGTATGATATAAAGGTATAAAAAACGTAAAAATATAAGGAATTATGAGAAAATAAGAAAGGGGCTAAAACAATGAAAAAAACAATAGCAATAATTACAATATTAATAACAATATTAGGAATATTGACATTTTCAAATAAAGTATATGCAACAGAAAAAGCCATAGATGAAACAACAGAAAGCAAACTTATAGAAATAAAAGAAACACAAACAAAAACACTTGAGGATTATCAAGAAAAATATGGTTCTGATGCATATGGATTGGTAGCATATATTTTAAATATAATTAGAATATACAGCATACCGTTTTGCTTTTTAGGAATAGCAATTGGAGCTATACATAGATACATAATAGGTATAAGAAAATTAGACACATTAGAAAAAGGAATGGGATTAATTGTGACATTTGTTACGTTATTAATAATATGCCAAGTTTTACCATTAGCATTTGCAATGTTTGTAAAATTTGGAAGGGGGTAACAAATGAAAGTTTTATTTGCTGTAAGTAATGAGGAAATATCAGAATCAATAGTAAAAAGATATCAAAAAGAATATAAAGAAATAATTTCATATAAAAATGTTTATTACTTCAATGCAATATTAAAAGAATTACAAAAGGATAAAAACTATGATAGAATAGTAATAAGTGAAGAATTAGAAGCATATGCAAATACACAATATGATCAAATAGACAAATTTATATTTGACAGATTAGACAGTATTAGTGATGAAGCATCAAATTTAAAGGGAGAAGATATTCCAATAATATTAATTTGCTCAGATAGAAGAGAAAAAAGCGAAGAAATGTTAGTTAAATTGTTTGGAATAGGAATTTATAATGCATTACTTGGAAATGATAGAAGTGTAGATAATGTATGTAAATTATTAAATAAACCAAGATCAAAAAAAGAAGCAAAAGTATACTATAAAATTGATTCAGATGATGTATCATATCAATCTGAAAACGAAAATGATGTAAGTGAAGTAGAAATACAAAATATTTTAGCTCACTATAAAAGACTTGGAAAAGACGAGCAAAGGTATGTTGAAAGTTTTGATAATATTGCCTCACAATATAATGATACACAATTAAGAATAATAACTAAATTTTTGCCATTAAATGTCAGAGCGGTACTAGAAGAAAAATCACAAAAATATCAACAAATAATATCTTTCAATAGTAAAATATCTGATAATCTACGAGCTCAAAGTGTCAAAAAAGAACAAACAGAGGGAACTAGTGAAAAACTATTAAATACTAACAACAAGGAAAGAATGCTTTCAAAACCTGTAGTTATACCATCATCAGTTAATATGAATAGTTTAAAAAAGATGGCTAAAACAAAAAATGAAATAAAACCAATAGAACCAATAAAAGAAGAAAAGATTTTAACAGATGTAAGAAAAGTTGGACCTATGTTTGAAGATAAAACCAAAGATGAATTAGAAACTGTATTAGAACAACAAATTCAAGAACAAGAGACAGAACAAATTGTTGAAACAGAAACAAAAAAAAGAAGAGGAAGACCTAGAAAAAATCCTGTTTCAGAACAAGATTCAATAGAAACACCAAAAAGAGGAAGAGGAAGACCTAGAAAAAATCCTGCTTTAGAAGAGCAAGAAAACATAGTATTACCAGGATTAGATGAAGAAAAACCAGAAGATGTTTTGCTACCAGGATTTCAAGATGAAACTGAAGAACAACAAGAAGATGTTTTGTTACCAGGATTTGAAGAAGAACCAGAAAATGTTTTATTACCAGGATTCCAAGATGAAACTGAAGAACAACCAGACAATGCAACAATTCAACAAGAAACAAGTATACAAAATATAAATCAATCATATGAAAATATTGACATATCAAATTTATTAACATCAGATAAAAAAGTAGCATGTTTCATAGGAACAAGTAAAAATGGAACATCATTTATAGTAAATAATCTAGCAGAAATAACATCTAAAATGGGTATAGATACAGCAATCTTAGATACAACTAAAAATAGAAACGCATATTATATTTATACTAAAAATGAAGAAAGCTTAAGGAAAACAGCAATGGAAAGTATAAATAACTTATTGCAAGGTGTAGCAAATGGAATACAAGTAAACAAAAACTTAACTGTATATACATCATTACCAGATGAAACAGACGGAATAGAAAATGCAGGAGTAATTTTACAAACATTATTAAAAAAACATTCATTAGTTTTAATAGATTGTGATTTTGAAACACCATTAGAATATTTTGAAAAAACACAAGAAATATATTTAGTACAATCTTTTGATATATTAACAATTCAACCATTAACAGCATTTTTAAGAGAATTAAAATCAAAAAATATATTAAAAGAAGAAAAATTAAGAATTATATTAAACAAGACTGTGAAAGTTAGAGGAATAAATGATAAAACAATAATAGGAGGAATGGCATATTACAATGATCCAGCAATGTCATTCATGACAGAACTATTTAACAAAAATACAATAAGATATATCACGATTCCATTTAACGAAGAAGTATATACAAAATATTTAGAAAATGTAATAAATTGTGAAATTTCAGTGAAAGGATATCCAAAAAATATAATACAAATATTAAATGAACTATCAAATATAGTATATCCATTAGTATCTGGAAAATCAACATATGTACCACCAAGAGTAGAAACAAATGGATTTACACCAAGCATGAATTCAACACTTAATCAAATGAAAAATAGATATTAAAAATAACAGTAGGGGGGAAAACAGTGTTAATAGTAATAGTGATAATATTAATAATAGCAGTTTTAGGACTAATAATATACAATCTTAGCATACATAAAAAAATACAAACATATAGAAATATAAATCAAAAAATAAATAATTTATCAGTAGTCCAAGATTTTATGAGTGCTATTGGAGAAACATCTACAGTAGATGAAAAAATAAAGAAAATAAACGAGATACTAATAGAAAAATATGAAATAAAATATTCCACAATAGTAGTATTTAATGGTGCAGAATATGAAATAAAAGCATCAAACGTAGATGAAAAACATTGGGATTCACTAAGATCACTTCAAGATGTAGACATGTTTAAAGACAGCATAGCACAAGCAACCCCTAAATATGTTACAGTAAACAATGATCAAGAAAGATTACCATATCAAAAAATGGAATTTGGAAGAGCAAAATCTGCAATATTTTTCCCATTATATATAGATAATGTATATATAGGATATTGGATAATAGAAAGTGGAACACCACATGATTTTGATAATGTTGATACAACTGTTTTAGAAGTAATAAAAGACAACATAGTTTCTGTTTTAAAAACAGTTGTACATCAAAAAACACTTGAATCTATAGTTAGAAAAGATTTATATTCAGGACTATATTCAGAAGAATATCTATATGGAGAAGGCAGAAAAGTAATAGACCAATATACAACATCAACAATATGTATGTTTAAAATAACGAACTTAGAAGAAATAAATCATAAATGCTCAAGAGAATTAGGAAATGAAGTAATACAAAAAATAAGTAATTATATCAAAGAAAATATATCAGAACAATATGTTTTTGTAAGATATATGGGACCAAAGTTTGTTATTGCATTTTCAGGTGTAGAAATAAATGGCGTTGCAGAATATGTAAA
>CAKPQY010000058.1 GCA_934179885.1 uncultured Clostridia bacterium | reverse complement strand
CTGTTTCTAAAACTCTGCAAGATGTTGTTCCTACTGCAATTACTCTTTTTCCTTCTTGTTTTGTTTGATTTATTTTTTCACAGTCTTCTTGTTTTATGTAATAATGTTCTGAATGCATTTCATGTGCTTCTACTGTGTCTTCTTTTACTGGTCTAAATGTTCCTATTCCAACATGTAAAGTTACATTTGCAATTTTTACACCTTTTTCTTCTATTTTTTTCAATAACTCTGGTGTAAAGTGTAAACCTGCTGTTGGTGCTGCAGCTGAGCCATTATATTTTGCATATACAGTTTGATATCTATCTTTTTCTTTTAATTCTTCATGTATATATGGTGGAAGTGGCATTAATCCAATTTGGTCTAATATTTCATTAAATATTCCTTTATAATAGAATTTAACTTTTCTTGTTCCACCTGGCATGATGTCTAAAATTTCTGCTTCTAGCAAGCCATCTCCAAATATTACTTTTGTTCCAACATGTAATTTATTTCCTGGTCTTACTATACTTTCCCAGATGTCTCCTTCTATATTATTTAACAACAAAAATTCAACATTTGCTCCTGTTTCTTTTTTTCCATAAATTCTTGCTGGAATTACTTTTGTGTTATTTCTTACTAAACAGTCTCCTGGTTCTAAATAATCTATTATATCTTTAAAAGTTTTATGTTCTATTGTTTGTTTCTCTCTATCTAAAACCATTAATCTTGATTCATCTCTTTTTTCTAATGGTACTTGTGCTATTAATTCTTCTGGTAAATTGTAATTAAAATCTGATACTTTCATTTTTACTCCTTTTTTTATTTTTGAAGTTTGTGAAGTGGAGGTTAGTGAAATAGATATCTAACATCTAACATCCAACATCCAACATCCAACATCTAACCTCTAACTTCCAACCTCTAATATTCAACTTCCAAATTTTGACTAATATTGTTATTAAATATCTTTCCAATATTTTTAACATTATTTACAACATTTTTAAACAATTGTCTAATTTCTTCTATTACATTTTGTGGCTCATGAAATTCATCTATTTTATATAAATATTTAAAATCTACATTTTTTGCTGGTTTTAAAGTATATACCTCACTTGGAAGTCCTATGTATTCATTTGATGATTTGATATTTTTATTCATATAGTCTTCATACCAGTCTTTTAATCCTGTTAAATTTTGATTTTTGTATCCATATTTTTCATAATCGTGTAAAGCTGGTATTTCGTATCCATATTCATTTGCTGTTCTTTCTAATGAGTGTAAAAATTCATGTAAGAACACTTCTTCTGGAAATGTATTTATTCTTGTGTCATATCTGTACACATAACTTTTAGATGAATTTGGTAATCTTATATTTGAATATCCTATTCCATAATAATCCATATAGCCGAAGACCTATCCAGTCATTTATTTGAATATCATCTTTATATTGTTCATTTCCTAGTCTGATTATAACAAAAATATGGTCATAATCATTTTGTTTAACAATATCTTTTATGCTATTTTCAACATCTTCTGCCGCTACAAAATATCCAAATTCTTCATCATATGTTAATTTAGTAATTGGCTCTTGTATTTTGTAAATGTCGCAATCTGCTGTCATTTTATTTTCTGATAAATCGCTTACTGTTGATTCAAATCTTTTTATTGTATCTTTTATATCTGATATATCACTATTTGTCATAGATATTTTTACTTCTTTTCCATCCACAATCACATCTGTATTTTCAAATATAAAACATGCAAAATTCCAGTTATTACTTTCGTTTTCTGTTCCTTCTTCTAATGTAAAGTCTGAAAACCATGCTGTTCCTGTACATTTTCCTAGATATCCACCTAGTCTAAATCCAATATCAACTTCTTCTCTATCTTTTGAATTAAATATCATTTCTATCTTTTGCCAGTCTTGTGTTCCTGATATTGCTGTTGATTTTTCTGTTGTTCCTATTACTGATATTTGTGCTCCTACTCCTGAAATGTCATCTTCTGCAATAACATTTTCTGTTTTTACCATGCATGTCACTTTATATGGCATATTTTTTTGTACCTTTACTTTTTTATAAAATGTTGCATCATTTGCTGTGTTTGATACTATTCTATAGCTATCTGCTTTGGAATATTTTATTTCTGAATCTCTTTTAAATTCTGATGTGTGTAGTTCCATTTTGCTTCTTACAAATTCGTTGAAGTTGTTTCTTTTATAAAAGTTAAATGCTACTACTAATATTGCTATTATTATTATCCATGATATGATATTTCCTATTTTTTTCATATTTTTCTCCTGTGTTTTGAGACAGTTGGGACGTGCAATTTTGTTTCACATTTTTGTCTCTTTTTGTCGATTTTCAAACTATTTATATTATACATGAATTATAGAATTTTAGCAATAGAAAAATAATGTAGTTACTATTTATAGCTAATTTATTTAGAACAGTTAAAAAAGTATTGCAACTAAACTACAGTACAATACTTTTCAAAAAATTATTTATCAATTTCTTCTTTTTTATCTTCTTTATCATCTGATAAAATAGCAGTCAAATTAATTCTACCTTGGTCATCAATATCAAGAACTTTAACAGTAACTTTATCTCCAACTTTAAGAACATCTTCAACTTTCTTAATTCTTTCTTTAGAAATTTTAGAAATATGAAGTAAACCTTCTTTTCCTGCCACACCTAAATCTACAAAAGCTCCAAATGTTGTTGTTCTTGTAACTTCGCCATAGTAAATTTCTCCAACTTCTACTTCTCTAACGATATCTTCTATCATTTCTAAAGCTTGATTTGCTTTTTCTGAGTTTTCAGAATAAATAAATACTTGTCCATCTTCTTTGATGTCGATTTTTACACCTGTTGCATCTATTATTTTATTTATTGTTTCTCCACCTTTTCCGATAACATCTTTTATTTTTTCTACTTTTATTTTTGTATTTACTATTTTTGGTGCATATTTTGAAATTTCTTTTCTAGGTTCTGCTATTACAGGTGCCATTACATCTTCTAATATATGTTTTCTAGCAACTCTTGTTCTTTCAAAAGCTTCTTTGATTACATCATATGATAAGCCATCTACTTTAATATCAACTTGTATAGCTGTTATACCTTTTTCAGTTCCACCAACTTTAAAGTCCATATCTCCGAAGAAGTCTTCTATTCCTTGAATATCTGTTAACATTACATAGTCATTTTCATCATCTGGATTTGTTACAAGTCCTGTTGAAATACCAGCAACTGGTCTCTTAATTGGCACACCTGCTGCCATTAATGATAATGTACTTCCACATATACTTGCTTGTGATGTTGAACCATTTGAAGATAATACTTCTGATACAACTCTTATTGCGTATGGGAATTCTTCAACTGATGGTAATACTGGAACTAATGCTTTTTCAGCTAATGCTCCATGTCCTATTTCTCTTCTTCCTGGTCCTCTTGATGGTCTTGCTTCACCTACGCTGTAGCTTGGGAAGTTGTATTGATGCATATATCTTTTTGATGTTTCTGTATCAATTCCATCTAATTCTTGTTCTTCTGATTCCATTCCTAATGTAGTTACTGAAAGTACTTGAGTTTGTCCTCTTGTGAATAATGCACTTCCATGTACTCTTGGTAATAAATCTATTTCACATGATAATGGTCTTATTTCATCTAATGCTCTTCCATCAACTCTCTTATGTTCAAAGAAAATCATGTTTCTTACGCATTTTTTCTCTAATTTGTAAATAGCTTCTCCAATATCAGTTTTGTGTTCTTCAGCTGCATCTTCTCCAAATTTTTCAGCGTAAGCAGTTGCTATTTTATCAGAAACTTCTGCTACATTATTATCTCTAGTTTCTTTGTCAGCTTCTTGAAGTGCTTGTTTTACATCTTCTTCAAAGTTTGATTCTATAAATTCATATACATCATGGTCAACCGCAAATGATTTATATTCAAATTTTGTTTTTCCAATTTCTTCTTTCATTTTTTCAATGAATTTGCATATTTTCTTAATTTCAACATGTCCAGCTTTAATAGCTTCTAACATAACATCATCTGGAACTTCGTTTGCACCAGCTTCAATCATAGCTATTTTATTTTCAGTTCCTGCAACTGTTAATGTTAAGTCTGAAACTTTTCTTTGTTCTTCTGTTGGGTTTATTATAATTTTTCCATCAACTAATCCAACATTTACTGCTGCTGTTGGTCCACCAAATGGTATATCAGAAATTGATAATGCTGCTGAAGCACCTATCATTGCTGCTACTTCTGGTGAATTATCTTGGTCAACTGAAAGTACTGTACAAACAACTACTACATCATTTCTAAAATCTTTTGGGAATAGTGGTCTTAAAGGTCTATCAATTGCTCTTGATGTAAGTATTGCTTTATCACTTGGTTTTCCTTCTCTTTTTTGGAATGACCCTGGTATTTTTCCAACTGAGTATAATTTTTCTTCATAATCTACTGATAATGGGAAAAAGTCTATTCCATCTTTTGGTTCTTTTGATGCTGTAACATTTACCATTACAACTGTGTCTCCATATCTAACTAAGACACTTCCATTTGCTAATCCTGCCATTTTACCTGTTTCTATTACAAGTTTTCTTCCTGCTAATTCTGTTTCATAAGTTTTTAACATCTTATTTTCATCCTTTCCTTTTTCATCTTTTTTGCACCATTTTTTAATAAATTCAAACATAAATTTTTCTCCTTTCGCTCACTACGTTCGCTCATCGTCATCCAAAATTTTTTTAATTTTGTCTGACAAATCTTGGGCTACGTTCGCTCATCGTCATCCAAAATTTTTTTAATTTTGTCTGACAAATCTTGAGCTATGTTCGCTCATCGTCATCCAAAATTTTTTTAAAATCTTTAGCCAAATTTAGATTGTAACCTCTATAATATTCTGAAATTTTCAGCACATTATACAAGCTACTTACCTAAATTTATGGCTTAAAACTTCGACCAATTTAAGAATGTCCCCCCATTGGTCTTGGGGCAAATTTCCACAAAAAGCCTATGCCAAATCTTTTGTTTTGCATAGGCTCTTATATGAAATTATTTTCTTAATCCTAATTTTTCAACGATGTCTCTGTATCTTTGAACATCTTTTTTAGCTAAATAGTTTAGTAAGTTTCTTCTTTTACCAACCATTTTTAATAATCCTCTTCTTGAGTGATTATCTTTAACATGTACTTTTAAGTGTTCTGTTAATTCATTAATTCTTTCTGTTAATAGAGCTATTTGTACTTCTGGTGAACCAGTGTCTTTTTCTTCTCTTTTATAAGTATTAATGATTTCTTGTTTTCTTTCCTTTGTCATGTTTACACCTCCTAATTTTTTTAATATCCTTCAACTGAGCTTTAGTTTTGGTGCTTTGCTTGAAAGCTAAGTAAAAGGCTTTGCTTAAATAGTATACTACATTTTTATTGTTTTATCAAGGGTTTTTGGGAATTTTTTCAAAATGAGACAATTAGGACTGTCCCACTTGTCTCATTTTTCCATCTTTAACAGTAAATTTAGCCAATTTACCTTTATTTAATTTACCATCCAAAATCTCTTCTGCTAATCTATCTTCAACCAAATTTTGAATAGTTCTTCTTAAAGGTCTTGCACCAAAGTTTTTATCAATTCCTTCTTTAGCAATTAATTCTTTAACCTCTGGTTTCAATTCAATATCATGTTTTTGCTCTTTTAATCTATTTACAACTT
>CAKPQY010000057.1 GCA_934179885.1 uncultured Clostridia bacterium | reverse complement strand
GAATACACTCTTGTCGTTGTTCTATAAAATCTTTTATATGTTCCTTTATCTATATATTCATGCACAAATCCACCCCAAAACGGATTATATGGATGTAATCTTCCAAAACTATACATTTCTTGTAGTTGGCTATCTAATGCGATAGAAACATGTGAAAATTCATCTTTTGTGTATGATTTTATTATTTTTGATAGTGTTGTTCCTGTATGTGTTAAAACTATATATATTTTTTTCATTTTTATCTACCCTCTTCTATATTTCTACTAAAATACCACTTTTTTTGCTATTTTAATATAGTTTTATCTATTTTTAATTCTAGTAGCCCTGTATCTATTCAAAATATTTAATTATAAATATTGTTCCTTTTCCTATTTCGGATTCTACAGAAATTGTACCATTATTCTGCTCTATTATTGTTTTTGCTAATGCTAATCCAATCCCTACACTATCTCTCGAAGAATTTTTACCTTTGTAAAATCTTTCAAAAATATGTTTTATATCTTCTTTATTTATTCCTTTTCCATTATCAATAATTCTAATTTCTAAGTACACTTTGTTTTTGTTACAAACAATTTGAATTTTACTAGAATTATTAGAATATTCTACAGAGTTTTTCAATATATTAGAAATTGCCTCTACTTGCCATCTTATATCACAATTTATAGTATTTTCTATATCTCCAGTTACTACAATTTCAATATCCTTTAAATCGCATAAAACTGATACATTTTGTATTGCTGTATTTAAAATATCAATAACTTTTTCCTCTTTGTTTGTGAATTTTATTGTATTTGTATCAAACTTTGATAATTTTAATAAAGCTTGTACTAAAAAGTTTATGTTTGTAATTTCTCTTTTAATATCTTTTATAAATTCATTTCTTGTTTGATTTTCCATATTTGGATTATCTATTATATTATCTAGCATAATTGTTATTGATGTTAGTGGTGTCTTTAACTGATGTGAAATATCTGATAATGAGTTTTTTAAGTTCACCTTATCATTTAATGAATTTTCTGCTTGTTCTTTTAGCATTACAGTTGTTTTATATATTTCATTTTTTAATATTGAAAGCTCATCTTCTGTATTATCATCAATATTTAATTTATAATTTTTTCTGTTTATTTCTTCTATATATTGTGTTATTTCTTTTAATTTTTTGTCTTTTGACTTATTATATTTTAAGAAAACAATTAACAATGAGAGCCCAAGTAATATAAGCATTCCTACATTTAATATTGTAAACATATTAGAATATTTGTCATTTTCCATTACAATAGATTCTTTTTTCAAATCAATTCCATACTCTTTTAAGATATTACCATTAGTGTTTTCTTTACTATTCAAAATTTCTATTACATCACTTTTTTGTATATCTGGATAATCTTTTGCTATTCTAGTTACTATTTGATCTATTTTATTATTGAAATTATCTGTATAAACTCTATACTGATAGAGATTAAATAATGTAAAAATACTTGACCAAATTAAAATTACAACTATACTGATTATTATTGATTTTTTCAATTTTATTTTATTTTTCATTTTCTATCTACCCTATATCCTATTCCCTTTATAGTTATTATAATATCTGTTTTCAACTTTTCTCTTATCCTTTTTAGATATACAGTTACTGTATTGTCATTCACATCATTTCCTGTCCATTCCCAGATCTTATCTATAATTTCATTTCTTGTTACAACTTTGTTTAGGTTCATAAATAGTAGATGTAATATTTTTATTTCTAAACTTGTAAATTCTATTTTTTCTTGATTTCGATATACTACCATTTTATCTATATCAAATTTAATATCTTTTATTTCTATAATTTGATTTTTCTTTGTTCTCAAAATAATCTTTTTCATTCTTACAATTAATTCTTTCGTAGAAAAAGGCTTTGTAATATAATCCTCTGCTCCTAGTTCTAAACCTTTTACTATTGTTTCTTCATCATCTTTTGCAGTTAGAAATATTGTGGGTATATTTAATTTTTTTATTATATTGTTATATAAATCTAAACCGTTTCCATCTGGTAAAGAAATATCTAATATTATAAATTCGACTTTCTCATTTTGTAGAAAATTGCTAGTATCTTTAATATTTGTTTTATGAACTAAATTATATCCATTTTGCTTAAATGAATATGTTAAGCCTTTTGCTATTAGCTCATCGTCTTCCACTAATAATATTTGCATGTTCATTCCTCCGAGCTTATTATACAATAAATTTAAGAAGGTTTCAACATAAGTTAGCTGCATGGTTCATTCTTTGCTAACAGCTAACTTAATTTCCACCTCCCTATGATTATATATTATCTTTTCTAATAGTTTCTATTGTATTTTGCTTATTTATTTTTGATATTGAATATCTCATTATAATAAATATTAAAATAAATACAAAGATTACAGAAATTATAATAGGTTTTATAGGAATATACATTCCTGCATCGATTTTTACTGAAAATGCTTTATACATTGCTAATGTTCCAAGTAACCCTAAAATAATTCCATATAATAAGGATTTTGTTCCATAAAATAGTGTTTCTAAATTAATCATTCTATTAAATTCTTTTTTTGTCATTCCTATACTTTTTAACATCGCAAATTCTTTTTGTCTTAATTCCATATTTGATGTAATTGTATTAAATATATTTGTAACACCAATTAAAGTAATAACAGCAATAAATCCATATAAGAAAATATTTGTAACTAAAATCATTGACTTTTCTTCTTTTGCTACATCTTCTAAATTCACAATTCCTAAAGAACTGTCTTTTTCTTCTATAGCTGTTTGTAATTCAGTAGTATTATTAGATTGGATAGTAATTGTCACATCGTCTGAAAAATCAATATTTTTAAATTCATTTTTATTAACAACAAGAACTCCACCATCATAGAAAACTCTTTCAAATCCATAAGGTTTAATCTTGCTTACATCTCCTACTTTAATTTTAAGTTCTTCTTTATCGTATTCTCCAATTATTGTATCTCCTTTTTCATATTTATATAATCTTTTTAGTTCTACTGCTCCTGTTTCCTTATCATACTCATTATATTCATCACATAAAATCCCAGTATCTTTTACATCTTCAAATTTCACACCTATTTTTTTACTATATTCTTTAAATGAGGCTTCATCTAATGCTACCAAATACAATCCACAATATTTTTCTCCTGATAATTCTTCTGTAATTAATTCTTTACCATATTCATGAATTTTGCTTAAATCTCTTATTTCATACATTCTTTTAGGTTGATATAAAATATGATAACTTTCAACACTTTCTTGTTTTACAATTTTATTTATTTCTTCATCAGTAAACTTCGAAGATACAACAATAAAATTATAGTCATAATCCTCATAATATTGTCCTGTTAAGTCAAACATATTAGTTATAAATGCGTTCATAGTAATAAATATAAAAACACTAACTGCTATTGATATTACTGTTGTTCTATATTTTTTCTTACTTCTTTTTAAATTTTTATATGCTAAAACTCCTCCTGTTTTAAATACTTTTTCTATTATCTTTGGGGTTTTTAGCTTTTTATTCTTTATTTTTATTTCATCTGAATTTCTTAATTGTTCTATTGGGCTTACTTTTGCTGCTTTTTTTGCTGAACTAATTGCTGATAAATATATTGTTATAAATCCTAATATAATAGAAATTATTATAGGTATAATCGAAACTTTAAATACTATTCCATCTGCATATCCAACTAGTGCATCACTTAATAAAACATTTACTATTTTCAATAGTACAAAATCTGCAAATAACCCTGATAATATTCCTAATGGTATTCCTATCAATCCTAATGTCATTGCTTCAAAAATAACATTTTTCTTTATTTGTTTTCTTGTTGCTCCGACACTTGAAAGCATTCCATACATTTTTATTTTTTCTGTTATTGATATTGCAAATGAATTTCTTATACAAAATACACTTGTAAATATAATAATAAATATTACTACTCCTATTACTGAATACAACATTCTAACTGTTGAATCTGAAAAAGCAAATACTTCCCATCTTAATATTTCACTATTTATTTCATAATTATATTTTGTTTCTCCACCATTTTTTTCTATTACATCTAGATCATCATATTTTACTCCTAATAGCTCTGAAATAGATGATTTATACTCTTTTGGTTCTTTTAATGATAAATATGCCTCTGTCTTTCCTCTATTTAGATTTGTAGTTATCATTGTATAACCAGGATCACCAGTATTTTCAAAGGTATAATCTGGTCTTTCTATCATTCCAACAACTTTAAAAGTATGTTTTTCACTATCTTCTATTTTTTCATGTTCACTATTATATGGATATGAAGAATCTAGTTCTATATTATCTGATGATATTCTCTTACCTACATCTAGTGTAATTGTATCTCCTATTTTTATATCACTTTTCCCATTTGTTATAATGTGTTTACTTATAATAATTTCATTTTCATTCTTTGGGAAATTTCCTTCTATTAGTTTGAATTTTAAAAATTCAAATGTGCTATTCTCCATAGAATATAGATGTATATATGGTTTATCTTTATTTTGACTTGTTTTTAGTTCTGCATACCCAACTTCTTGTATTTGCTTAATATCTTTTATATCTCTATTATTTTTTATATCTTTTATATCATTTTCTGTAATGTCTGATAGTTTTATATGATAATAACCTCTTTTACTAATAGCACCTTGTAATAATGTTTCTCTAAAACTTGTAGCCATTGTTGCTACTGCACAAATTAAAGCTACAGATAATACAATACCAATTATCGTACTTATAGTTCTCTTTTTATTTAATTTTAAATTCTTTATAGATAATTTGTTAAGAATATTCATTACTAAACCTCCTTAACGATCTTTCCATCTTCTATTTTAATAATTCTATCAGCACATTTTGCTATTTCCATATTGTGAGTTATCATTACTATTGTTTGTTTGTAATCTTTATTAGATTTCTTTAATAATGCTACGATTTCATCACTTGCTTTAGAGTCTAAGTTCCCTGTTGGCTCATCTGCAAGTATTATGGCAGGATTTGTTATCATTGCTCTTCCTATTGAAGTTCTTTGCTGTTGCCCTCCAGATAATTCATTTGGTAAATGTTTTCTTCTACTCTCTAACCCTAAAACTTTTATTAATTCATCTAGTTTTTGTTTATTTATATCTCTATTGTCTAAACTTAATGGTAATGTAATATTTTCTTCTACATTTAGTATAGGAATTAAATTATAAAATTGATATATCAACCCAACTTGCCTTCTTCTAAATATAGCAAGTTCATCATCATTGTACTTATATATATCTTTTCCATCTATCAATACTTTTCCACTTGTTGGTCTATCTACTCCGCCAATTAAATGTAATAATGTTGATTTTCCACTTCCACTCGCACCAACTATTGCAACAAACTCTCCTTTATCTACTTTAAATGAAACATTGTCTAATGCTTTTACTTGTGTCTGCCCTTTTCCATAAATTTTGCTTAAATTTTCTACTCTTAAAATTTCCATAAAAATTCTCCTTTCATCTATTACATTTTTATTATAAAACATTCAGAGTGACAAGTAAGTGACATTAAGAAAAAAGATTAATATTTTTTAATTATTAATCTTTTTTCGCAAATTGTAATTTCTCGCTATCATTAACATGACTCTTTCTCAACTTTATTCAAATAGAAATTATATATTTTATTG
>CAKPQY010000056.1 GCA_934179885.1 uncultured Clostridia bacterium | reverse complement strand
TGGGCAAAAAACATAAGAACGAATTTGACTTCCCCAAGCAATGTCTCGTTGCTCACCTTTTAAATCTTCAATTTTTTCTTTATGTTCTTGTTCTTTTAAGTCAAATAATTTTGATTTTAACATTTTCATAGCAGTTTCTCTATTTTGAATTTGAGAACGCTCTGATTGACATGCAACTACTATATTAGTTGGAATATGTGTTATTCTTACAGCAGATGATGTTTTATTTATATGTTGACCTCCTGCTCCTGATGCTCTGTATGTATCAATTCTTAAGTCATCTGGATTTATATTTATTTCGATATCTTCTGTTATTTCTGGTAAGACTTCTACTGATGCAAAAGATGTATGTCTTCTTCCTCCTGCATCAAATGGTGAAATTCTAACTAATCTATGCACTCCTTTTTCACCTTTCATGTATCCATAAGCATTTTGTCCTACTATTTCAAATGTAACACTTTTTATTCCTGCCTCTTCCCCTTCTAAGTAATCAAGTTCTTTTACTTCATACTCATTTTTTGTAGCCCATCTAGTGTACATTCTGTATAACATTTCAGCCCAGTCTTGAGATTCCGTTCCTCCTGCACCTGGATGAATTGTGACTATGGCATTATTTGAATCATATTTTCCAGATAATAATGTTTCTAGTTCTAGTTTTTCTAAATCTCTTTGTGCTTTCTTGGTATTTTTTATTATGTCTTTTACTATTTCTTCATCATATTCTTCTTGTACAAGTTCTGATAATTCTAACAAATTGTTTAATTCTTTTTCTAGTTCTTTGTATTTAGTATATTTTCCTTTTATTTTTTTTATTTCTGATAATACTTTAGTGGTATTTTCTGTATCTTCCCAAAATTCTTGCTGAGTTGTTTGCTCTTCAAGTTCTTTTAATTGTTTTTCTAATTTTGGTATGTCAAAGAGACTCACCTAAATTCTTTAATTTTTCATTTAATTCATTAAGTAATTTTATAGTTTCCTCTAGCTCTAACATTTTGTCACTCTCCTTTAATAATTAAATGGAGACAGAAGTCTCCACTTAGTTAAGTAGTTCTTTTAATTTTTGGTACAAATTATCGATAATTTCAGGATTTATTCCAGATATACGAATATACCTTGTGGAATAATCGTCTTCTCCAAATCCACAATGAAGCTTATTCGAAATAACTTCATCTGTAATTGTCTTCATAATTTCTTTGTCCTTTTCTTTACCTTGAATTTTGTAGGATATTTCTATAGTTCTCCGTTCATTCATTAATATTGTCATAAAAAGAACTCCTTTCTTGAATGTTTTTTATATAATAACATAAAACTGTATTTTTTTCAATAGAAAATCAAAATTACTATAATTAAAAGTTTATTAGAATAATAGTGGTTGAAAAATTTTCTTATAATATAAAAAGGAGTAATTCAAATTTTACTCCTTTTTTATAATTTATAACTGTTTGGCAAATATTTTTAATGCCTTCCAGTCATTGGCAGATATAATAAAATATCTGAGATTCAAATTGCTATCTATACTAAAATAGCATTTTAATCCATTGTTTTCACAATTATAAACTATTTGTTTTACTGTTTCATAATCCTTAGAAATATCTTCTATTGGATATGAAACTAGTAGTTTCCGTGTTTTTTTATTTAATTGTATTTTCATCATAAAGTTGCTCCTTTCATTGTCTAAACACGATTCCAAAAGTCACTATATTTACATAATAACATAAAATATTAAAATTTTCAAGTTTTTCCATAAATATTATTTATCGTATTATTCTTATTTCAAGTTTTTGCTTGACAAGTAACTTTTGGTATATATCATGTCTAAATTAAAAGGTAAATCATTTACATTTGCAATATATTTTGCTGTAGCTTTAGCTCTAGCATAGCTACTTGACCATATAATATCTAAATTTTTCAATCTGCAATTTATATATAATATACAATTATTCCTATCAAAATTAATAAATTCCCTATTACTTTCTTTTTTGTTATTTTTTCTTTTAAAATTCTATTACTTAAAATCATTACAAAAATATATCCCAATGACTCTATTATTGGCTCATTTTTATATGGAACTCCTTTTAATCCTAAAACAACTAAAACTGTTGATAATACCATTAATCCATATCCAATTATTACATATGGATTTAAATATTCTTTAATTATTGAATTATATGTTTTGGAAGCACTTTTTTTCAATATTATTTGTGATATTGAACTTACAGCTACTGCTAATACTAACAAAATTATATATTTACTCATCTTCACTATTTACTATAATTGTACCTATTATTACAATTATTACTCCTATTACATTTTTTATTGTTATTGTTTCATTAAATATTAAAATCGCCCAAACAATTGACCATAGCAATCCCATTGCTTTATTCGCATAAGCCACAGATATATCAAATTTTTTTATTAATTGTTGCCAAATTATTGCATATACACCTAATATAAGCATTTCTATTCCATAAAATAGTATAAACTTAAATGATAAGAATTCTTGTCCTGATGCAAATTTTGCAAACACTGTTGATAATGTATATACTGCTATTACTGCCTGTAATATACATATATCTCTAATTTTCGTTTTTTTCTTTCCTTCTTTTTCTTTATCCATTTTTATTTTCCTTTAAATAATATTTTATATTGCTAAAATATAATATCCATATCTTGTTGAACTATCTATAATTTTGTGAGAATTTATTTCATCAATTGGACTAATATAATAAATATATTCTGGATGTTCCTTCTTCGTCTTTTCTAATTCATCTACATCACTTTTGGTGAAAATAAATTTTATTACTGCTTGTTTTGGTTTTGTGACTTTGATAAAGTCTGGTTTATTACCTAGTGCTACATCTATTACCATTTTTAAAAAGTCATATCCTGTAGAAATTTGAACTAAATCTGACCCTATACAATCTCCACCCATTCTAGCACCAATTTCTATTATTTTCACTTCTCCTTCAGGTGTAATTTTAAATTCTGCATGTGATGCACTATTTTCTATTTTTAAACTATTTAATCCTGCAATCACTTCTTTTTTTACTTTTTCTTGCATTTTATTACTTAATCCTGCTGGCTCTGTATGTCCTGTTTCTATAAAATGTGGTGCACCAGTTGTCTGCTTTCTAGTTATTGTTAATATTGTATGTTCTCCATTATATGTAATACCTTCTGCACTGAATTCATCACCATCAATATATTCTTCTACAATAGCTTTTTTTTCAAAAGATACTTCTATTGCATCTCTAATTGCATTTTTTAATTTTTCCTCATCCCTAAAATCTTCTATTTTAGTGATTGATCTACTTCCAGATCTATCTGTTGGTTTTACAATTATTGGAGCTTTCATTTCTATTATTTTTGAAAAATCATTAATATCTGATATTTCAAAAAATTTAGGTACTGATACCCCATTTTTCTGAAATGCTTTTCTCATTTCATATTTATTGGTTGAAATTTTAGTACATTCTAAACTATTTCCAGCAAGACCTAACTTTTCGGCCAAATAATTTACTGTTAATGTTGCTAAATCTGATGCCACAGATGTAACTGCATCTGGTTTTATTTCTCTACATTTTTCTAATATTTTTTCTTTTTCTATTATACTAATTGGATAAAAATAGTCTGCAAATTCTGCTCCAACTGCTCCATCAGCCCAAGCAAAAACATGTGTCTCATATCCTAATTGTTTTGCTTTTTTTATTAATGGCATTTGAAAATTATTTGCCCCTATTATTACGATTTTTTTCATTTAAAAATCTCACCTTCTGTATTTATTTTTGATAAAATTCTTTTATTCTTTTTATTACTTCATCTTGTTCTGATTTTGTTAATCCATAATACATTGGAAGTCTAACTAATTTTTCACTTTCTGTTGTAGTAAATTCATCTTTTCCATTAAATCTTCCAAATCTTTTTCCTGCAGGAGAATCATGTAATGGTATATAATGAAATACAGCTTGTATACCATTATCTTTTAAATATTTTATTAATCTAGTTCTTTCATCTAAACTTCTTGTTTTTATATAAAACATATGTGCATTATGTGTACTATATTCTGGAACTGTTTGTATTTTTATTAATCCTTTTTGCTCTAACTCTTCTAAATTGTTTTTATAATAATTCCATGAATTTAATCTTGTATTATTAATTTCTTCTGCTTTTTCTAATTGTGGATATAGATAAGCACAATTTAATTCACTTGGTAAATATGATGAACCATAATCAACCCATGTATATTTGTCAATTTCTCCTCTAAAGAATTTATTTCTATTTGTTCCTTTTTCTCTTATTATTTCAGCTCTTTCAATTAGACTAGGATCATTTATTACTACTGCTCCGCCTTCACCCATACTATAATTTTTTGTTTCGTGGAAACTGTAGCACCCGATATCACCAATTGTTCCAAGATATTTATCTTTATATTTAGCCATAAATCCTTGTGCAGCATCTTCTACAACTTTCAAATTATGTTCTTTGGCAATTTTCATTACTTTATCCATATCTGGTGAAATACCTGCATAATGAACAACTACAATTGCTTTAGTTTTATCTGTTATTGCTTCTTTTATTTTCTCTTCATCTATATTCATTGTATCAGGATTTACATCTACAAAAACAACTTTTGCACCTACCATTACAAATGCATCTGCTGTTGATACAAATGTATATGATGGCATTATTACTTCATCACCTGGTTTTAAATCTAACAATATTGCAGCCATTTCCAATGCTGATGTACAAGATGTTGTTAATAAAACTTTATTAGCATTAAATTTTTTTTCCATCCACTCACTACATTTTTTTGTAAATGTTCCATCTCCACAAATCTTTCTACTTTCTGCTGCTTCTTTTATACAATCCATTGATTTTTTTATATAAATTGGTATATTAAAACCTATCATCTTTATTCTCTTCCTCCTATTTCAATTTATAAGTTGGTATTACATATGCAAATAATGCTCTAAATGATATTGCAATAATTAGAGTAATTATAAGTATAACAATAATATTTCTTATCTTTTTTGATTTTATAATTTTATCTAAAATTGTTTGAATTCCATTAACTACAAAATATGTAAAAGGAATTATAATTCCCATTATATATCTTCCTTGTGGCTGAAAATCACTAGTGTATGAATAAATTATACTTAAAGCTATTGGAATTATTATTGAAAGTACAAATATATAATTTAAAAGATATCTATTTTTTTCATTTTTGTTAAATTTAAATAACTTTTTAAAATTCAGTATGCATCCAATACCTCCAATTAGCCAAATACAAAAATAAACAAAATATATTTTAGGAGACATTACTATTGAATGATATCCAAATATTCCTACAAAACTTGTTAATGTTGTCAATAACCATCTTTCTCCAAATATCATGTCTATTAAGCTCTCTCCTCTTTTTTGAATTGTAAGTCTCATTGATGGTTTAAATTTTTCTAAGGCATATTTATCTCCACATTCATTTTGAGCATTTATTCCTAAAAAATCTCCATTATATAATATTGCGTTTCTAATAAACCACCATCCTGCAACAGCAAATGCAACAAGCCCTACAATTAAAACTTTTTTTAAAATATCTTTTGCATTCATTTTATTTGATATTACTGATACCAAACACAAAATTATGCTACATAATATATATCCATATGCATTATAATTAGTTAATGCACAAAAACCTATTGCTAATC
>CAKPQY010000055.1 GCA_934179885.1 uncultured Clostridia bacterium | reverse complement strand
ATATAATAATTTCCATTGAAAAAGTAAAAGAACAAGCTGAAGAATACGGACATAGTTTTGAAAGAGAACTAAGTTATATGCTAGTACATGGTTTTTACCACTTAATGGGATATGACCATATTGAAGAAGAGGATAAGAAAATAATGAGACCTAAGGAAGAGAAAATTTTAAATACTTTAAAAATTTTAAGATAGATGTTAGATGTTGGAAGTTAGAGATTAGATGAACGGAACGAAGTGAAGAGAAAGGGATGAAAATATGGGAAACAAAGGAACAAAAATTTTAATAGCAATATTAATTATATTAATATTAGTTTCAGGCGGAATTATGGCATATAAAATAACACGAGACAAGGAAAATGAAACACAAGAAGTATCTGGAAATCAAAACGAAGAAATACTAACAACAGAAATAGAAGAAAAAGAAGTTCAGATATTTAATGGAAATGACAGACCAATAGCAGTAATGATAGATAACCATAATCAAGCATGGCCACAAGCAGGACTAAATCAAGCATACTTAGTATATGAAATAATTGTTGAAGGCGGAGAAACACGTTTAATGGCATTATTTAAAGGAGTAAATGTTGATAAAATAGGACCAGTAAGAAGTTCAAGACATTACTTTCTAGATTATGTCATGGAAAATGATGCAATATATGCACACTATGGATGGAGCCCACAAGCACAAAGTGACATAACAAAATATAGTATAAACAATATTAATGGAATAACAGAAAGCGAAAAAACATTTTGGAGAGTAAAAGATAAATCAGCTCCACATAATGCAGTAACAAGTACAGAAGCATTATTAAAAGTTGCAAAAGCAAAAGGATATAAAACAACATCAACAAAAGAAAGCGTATTAAACTACGTAACAGATGAAGTTGAATTAAAAGACGGACAAGGAGCAACAACTATTACAATTCCACACTCATCACTTCAAAAAGTTAAATATGAATATGATGAACAAAATCAAGTATATAAAAGATATGCAAGAAATAAAGCTCAAACTGACTGGGATACAGGAAACAGCGTAACAACTAAAAATATAATAATAACATTTTGTGATAATTACACACTAGATGATAGTGAAAACAAAGGTAGACAAGGACTTAAAAACATAGGAACATTTGATGGATATTATATAACTAACGGAAAAGCTATAAAAATTAAATGTATAAAAGAAGCAAGAAATACACAAACAAAATATGAAGATTTACAAGGAAACGAAATAAAAGTAAATGATGGAAACACATGGATTAACATTTGCCCAATTAATGCAAAAGTTGTAATAGAAGGTCCAAGTACTACTGAGAATACAGCAACTAATATGTAAATAAATAGCCCATTTTTTGGGCATTTATATTTTTATAACATTAGAAAGGAACAAAGTGAAAATGAATATATATGATACAGCAAATAAATTAGCACAAGAATTAAAACAATCAGAAGAATATGTGAATTACAAAATGGCAAAAGAAGCATTAAATTTAAATACAGAATTAAAGAAAAAAATAGAAGAATTTGAAACAGCTAGATATGATGCACAAATTACAGCAATGCAAACTGGAAAAAATGATGAAGAAAAAACTAAAAAAATGCAACAATTATATATTGAATTATATGAAAATCAAGATGCAGCAAAGTTCTTTGAAGCAGAAACAAAATTCAACATAATTTTATCAGATATAAATAAAATAATTGGTGATGCAGTAATGGATGTACTTAAATAAATGGATTGAATATATAATAACATTATTAGTAAAAATATAAGGAGTAATATTATGAAATTTATAATTTTGTTAATAATTGTAGTAATAATTTATTTTATATTAAGATTTATTTTTGATGTTAATATAAAAAAATTAAAACAAATAGGAGAAGATAAAGAATTAGATGAAATAACTAAAAAGTATCCAGAAAACGTGGAAATTTGTAAATACTATCTGAAAAAATTAGATAATGAAAATGTAAAAATAGAAGAAGATAAAAATTCAAATGCAACATTATATTTAGTAACAAGTAACAAAATTTTTATAGCAAATTTAAAAAACAGTTATACAAGAATACAAACAATAGCACATGAATGTTTACATTCAATTCAAAGCAAAAAAATGTTATGGTTTAATTTTATATTTTCTAATATTTATTTATTATATTTTTTTATAATTTGTATACTAGCAATTTTTAAAGTACTACCAAACAAAATGATATTTTTATTTATACTAATTTTATTTGGTTTAGTATTTTATGCAGTTAGGACTTATCTAGAGAATGACGCTATGATTAAAGCGTTATATTTAGCAAAAGATTATATGCAAGAAATAAAAATATCTGGACAGGAAGAAATAGAAAAAATAGTTAAAAAATATGAAGAACTAAATAATATAGGAATAAAATATACTAATTTTAAGTTTTTAAGTAATGCTATTTTTAAAGTAATAATTTTAATGATAATTTTTATTATAAGATAGATATTGCATTTTAGAAATTTATATGGTAAAATAATCCAAGTAATAAAAAAGAAAGTCGCAGGGAGGAATTATAAATGGAAATAATAAAAACAATATTAACAGTGGTATATTTTATTATAGCACTTGTAGTAATAATATTAGCATTAATACAAACAAAAGATGATTCAGGGTTATCACAAACAATAACAGGTTCATCAACAAATAATTTTTATGAGAAAAATAAAGGTAGAACAAAAGAAGGAAAACAAAAAAGAATGATGGTTATTTCTTCAATTATTTTCGGTGTTCTAACAATAGTATTAGGAATATTATATTTAGTATAATTTTAAAGTTGAGAAAATATAAAAAAATATTTTCTCTTTTTTATTATCAAAAACATAAAATAATGCTATAATGAGCGTAGCAAAAAAGTAGATTATTTGACTAGACATTATAGTCAGAAAGGAAAAAATATGAAAGACAGTAGTATAATAGTGAAAAACATAAAGGAGTTAGTAAACAAAATTTCAAATCAAACATTGAACATAGGTTCATTAGCTGAAATTGAAAAAGGAGTATCAGAAAAAGGAAAGAATAACTATGTTACAAAATATGATTTAGAAGTGGAAAATCAATTAAAGAAAAACCTAAAAAGTTTAATACCAAATTCAACCTTTTTTGGTGAAGAAACAGGAAAAAAGATATCAAAAACAGAATATACTTGGGTTGTAGATCCTATTGATGGAACAACAAACTTTATTCATGGCCTTCCATTTGCTATTTCAATAGGATTAGTAAAAAACAATGAAATTATCATCGGATGTATCTATAATCCAATAACAGATGAATTTTGGTATGCAATAAAAGGGAAAGGTGCATACAAAAATGAAGTAAAATTGCAGACCAGTAATAGAAGTGAAATTTCTGGAACAGTTATGCAGTTTGGCTTTCCATATGATATTAACAAAACAGAAGATATATTAAAAAAAGTTTTAGATGTAAAGAATGCTGGAGCGGCAGATATCAAACGAATTGGGCCAGCGTGCTTAGATATATGCAGAGTAGCATCTGGTGAATGTGATGCATATTTCGAACATGATTTAAAACCTTGGGATATAGCAGCTGCAATGTTAATATTAGAAGAAGCAGGAGGAGGTATTTGCAGAATGGATGGAAACAAGTATGACTTTTCACAAAGCTCAATAATAGCTTGCAATCAATCAGAAAAGTTACAAAGTGAGTTATTAAAAATTTTAAAGAAATAAAGTTCAAAAGGAAAAAAGAGTAAAATTTTACTCTTTTTTCTTTATGATATAAAATGTTGTATAAAAAAGTATAAGGTGATATAATAACAATAATTGCATAGCAAAAAATAATTATTTGAAGGGAATAAAAATGAATAAAGAAAATATTATTTTAGAATTCATGAAAGACGAAAATTATACTCCAATGAAAGCAAAAGAAATAGCAATGATTTTAGGAGTACCAAAAAAAGAAAACAAAGAATTCATGGCAACATTAAAAGAACTAGAAGAAAACTACAAAATAGTTAAAAATAAAAAGAACAGATATAGATTAATTGGAGAAAATTATAAAGAAGGAATATATAGAAAAAATCAAAAAGGATTTGGATTTGTAAAAATAGAAAACCAAGAAGATGAAATATATATATCAAAAGAAAATTCATTAAGAGCATTAAATGGAGATAGAGTTTTAGTAGAAATAATAGAAGAAAAAAACAAAATAAAAAATGCAGAAGGAATAATAAAAAAGATAATAAAACACGAGAAAGATACAGTAGTTGGAACATTTCAAAAAAACGAAAACTTTGGATTTGTTGTACCAGATGACAAAAGTTTAGGAACTGACATTTTTATATCAAAAAGCAATTTTGGAAAAGCAAGAAATGGACACAAAGTATTAGTACAAATAACAAAATATCCTGAGAAAGGAAAAAATGCAGAAGGAAAAATTATAGAAATACTTGGAGACCCAAATCAAGCTGGTGTAGACATGTTATCACTAATAAAAGAATACAATTTGCCATCCACATTTCCAGAACAAGTTGTGGAAGAAGCAAAGAAATTTGGTGATAAAATAGACCCAAAAGATATACCAAATAGAGTGGATTGTAGAGGAAATATAATCTTTACAATAGATGGAGAAGATGCAAAAGATTTAGATGATGCAGTAAGAGTTACAAAATTGCAAAATGGAAATTATAGACTAGATGTCCATATAGCAGATGTAAGCTATTATGTAAGAGAAGGAAGTTTGCTAGATAAAGAAGCACAAATAAGAGGGACAAGTATATATATGCTTTCAAGAGTAATACCAATGTTACCAAGAGAATTATCAAATGGAATATGTAGCTTAAATGCAGGAGAAGATAGATTCACTTTATCTTGTTCAATGGAAATAGACTCAAAAGGAAAAACAATTTCAGTAGAAGTATACAAGGCAATAATAAATGTAACTGAAAGAATGAATTATCACGATGTACAAAAAATATTAGATAAATCAGATGAAAAAGTGCTAAAAAGATACGAAAAATATATCAAAGATTTTGAACTAATGGCAGAGCTTGCTAATATCTTAAAGACGAGAAGATTAGAACAAGGATATTTGAATTTAGACATACCAGAAAGCAAAATTGAACTAGATAAAGAAGGAAGAGCCATCAATGTAGGAAAATATGAAACAAGCTTTAGCAATGAGATGATTGAACAATTCATGTTAAGCGCAAATGAAGCAATTGCAGAAAAATTTTACTGGTTAGAAGCACCATTTATTTATAGAGTTCATGAAGATCCAGATATAGACAAAGTAAAAGATTTAAATAAATTTTTATTTAACTTTGGACTAAAAATAAAAACTACAAACGATAAAGTTTATCCAACAGAAGTATCAAAAATATTAGAAGAAATCAAAGGCAAAGAGGAAGAAAAAGTAGTATCAACATTAATATTAAGAACATTAAAAGTTGCAAAATATGAATCAGAAAATAAAGGACATTTTGGAATAGCAAGCAAATACTATTGTCACTTCACATCACCAATAAGAAGATATCCAGACCTATTCATACACAGAATAATATCAAAATATCTAGAAGAAAACTATGTTGTAGATGATAAATGGATAGAAGACTACCAAGAAAAAGCAACACAAAGAGCGGTTAGTTCATCTGAAAGAGAAAAAGTAGCAACAAAAGTTGAAAGAGATAGCGAAGACTTGAAAAAAACTGAATATATGGAAAAACATATTAGCGAAGAATATGAAGGAATTGTATCATCAGTTACTCAATTTGGAATT
>CAKPQY010000054.1 GCA_934179885.1 uncultured Clostridia bacterium | reverse complement strand
GAAATAAACTATGAAAATGCAAAAGTAAATAATTTAAAAGTAGGATTTTATCATTTTTTAACAGCAACAACAGTAGAAGAAGCGGAACAACAAGCAATATTTTTTGCATCAGTCATATCAGGAAAACAGGCAGATTGTAAATTAGCAATGGATTATGAACAGTTTAGTGGAGTCACTGCAGAACAAGTAAATCAAATAGCTATGGCTTTTATGCAAAAAGTAAAAGAATTAACAAAAAAGCAAGTAATTATTTATAGTGATTTATATAATTCACAAAATACATTTAATACAGAACTTGCAAGTCAAGGAGAATTATGGCTGGCTTATTATGGAGATTACAAAAACTTGGAAAATGTTAATTCAAGTTGGAATACATTTATAGGAGTTCAATATACTGATCAAGGTAATGTTGCAGGAATAAATGGAAATGTAGATAGAGATTTATTTACTGAAGAGATTTTGCTAGATGACAATTCAGAAATATCAAATACAGAAAATCCAAATGTTAATTACAACACAGAAACAATATATTACACCGTAAAAAGAGGTGATACGTTAAGTGCAATTGCATCTCAATATGGAACTACTGTACAAGAAATTGCTCAAATAAATGGAATACAAAATGTAAATTTGATATATCCAGGGCAAGTATTAAAAATAGTAACAAATTCCAATATTCATGGAAGTGAAACAAATGGAGTAGGAAAAACTTATTATACAATAAAAAGAGGAGACACATTGTGGAGAATATCAAGAAGATATGGAATTTCAGTACAGAATATAGTTGAATGGAATAATATTCAGAATCCAAATTTAATATATCCAGGACAAAGATTAATATTATATGGAAATTATAGTAGTTCAGATAGCGGAAATGTGTATTATACAGTACAAAGAGGAGATACTTTGTGGAGAATTGCTAGAAGATATAGAACATGTCCAAGAAGAATTGCAAGAATTAATGGTATAACAAATCCAAATTTGATATACCCAGGGCAAATATTAAAAATTTATTAAAATTGTATAAAAGCATAAAAAAAGCACATACTTAAGTTAGCTGTTAAAGCACTGCCTGTTACAGCTAACTTATACAGAATTTATATAACAAATTCTGTATACCAATAAAGGAGTATGTGTTTTTTATGAGTGATAATAAAGATTTAGGAAAAGAGATAAGAGAAAGTTCAGAAGAAGTAGGGGAAGATGCAACAAAATATGGAGAATTCATTTCATCATATTTTGCATGGATATCATTACCAAAACAAAAAGAAAAAGTAGAAGAATTAGAAAATATAACAAAAAAGAAAGATAAAAAGAGATAAAAAAAGAAAAATACTGATTTTTAGAATTTAAAAGTCAAAGAAAGTCAAAAAAGGTCAAAAAAAGATATTGCTTTATTTCTCAAAATGAATATAATATATATTGTAAGTCAAAGAAAGTCAAAGACAAAATAAAAATAATATATTTATAATAAAAACGCACAATAAGACAAAAAATTTAAAAGGAGGCTGATAAAATGAGAATGTCAGATGTAATAGAAGATTTTATAAAGGATTTATTTGATGAAGATGAAAGTAACTTTATAGAAATTCAAAGAAATGAATTAGCACAACATTTTAATTGTGTACCATCACAAATAAATTATGTAATATCAACAAGATTTAAACCATCACAAGGATATTATGTAGAAAGCAAAAGAGGTGGTGGTGGAAACATCAAAATCAGAAAAATAAATAATACAAAATCAGATTATATAATGCATATAATAAATAATGTAGGAAAAACAATAACAACAAATGATATAGACATTTTATTAAGTGACTTTTTAACTTATAATGTGATTACTGAACAAGAAGCTAAACTTTTGAAAGTAGCAACAAGTGATAATGTGCTTAAATTGGATAAAGACATTAGGGATGAAGTAAGAGCAAGAATTTTTAAAAATATGTTATTAAATATAGAATAGATGCAATTTAAATAATTTTATAACAATAAGAAGTCGCCAAGCTAACTTTGGTAACTTTACTAAATTTAAATGTTAATAGTTAATATATAAATATGATAGGAGTGATTAATATGTTATGTGAAAATTGTGGAAAAAGAGAGGCAAATGTAAGATATTCAGAAAATATTAATGGAGTAAAAAAGGAAATGCATTTATGTGAGGAGTGTAGTAGAAAATTAGGAATAGCTGATAGAATGGATTTTAGAATGCCAGCATTAGACTTTTCTAATTTCTTTGGAAGTTTCTTAGGAGATTTCAGTACACCAGATTTTATGCCTTTACTAAATGAAGTAAAACAAATTAAATGTGATAGTTGTGGTTCAACATTTGAAGATATTGTAAATACAGGAAGATATGGTTGTGCAAATTGTTATGATGTTTTTGAAGATAGAATGGACCCAATTTTAAAGAAGTTACAAGGCGCTAATAGACACAATGGTAGATTAGGAAAAATATCAGATAATAATGTAAAATTCAATAAAAAAGAAGAACAAAAGGCAGAAAACAAAACTGATAATAAGTTAGAAAAATTACAAGAGGATTTGAAAAAAGCTATAAAAGAGGAAAGATATGAAGATGCTGCTAAAATAAGAGATGAAATTAAGAAAATGTCCCATTAGGGACGGTTCTTTTTGGGACATTTTATAAAAATAAAAAAACAAGCAAAGAGGGTAAGTCTATTTAAATATTAAGAAAGGTGATAAGAATGAATTGGTATTTACAAAGTGGAAAAGAATCAGATGTAGTAACAAGTACAAGAATTAGATTTGCAAGAAACTTGCAAGGATTCAAATTTAATTTAAAAACAAAAGCAGACATAGACCAACTAAAAAATAAAATAAAAGAGAATGTATATGCAATAGGATATGGATTAAAATATTTTGAACTAAAAGACATGGATGATATAACAAAAATGAGCCTAGTTGAAAAAAATCTAATCAGCCCAGAATATGCCTTAAATAAAAATGACACAGGAGCTATATTAATAAATGATGAAGAAAATATTTGCATTATGATAAATGATGAAGACCATTTAAAAATACAAGTATTTAGTGCAGGCTTCGAACTAGAAAATACATTAAATTTTGCAATTGAATTAGATAAAAAAATAGAAGATGTCTTAGGATATGCAACAAATAAAAAATACGGATATCTAACAAGTCTTCCAACAAATTGTGGAACAGGCTTAAAAGCATCTGTTATGGTTCATTTACCAGCATTAGAAAAAACTAGAAATATAGATAAAGTTTTCTATACAATAAGCAATTTTGGTGTAAATGTAATGGGAGAATATGGACAAGATAACGAAAATGCACAAAATATATATCAAATTTCAAATAAAAGAACATTAGGAGTTACAGAACAAGAAATTATAGAAAATATAAAAGTTGTAACAAATAAATTAATAGAACAAGAAAGAAAAGCTAGAAAATTTTTAGCAAAAGATACAATTGATTTAGAAGATACAATTTATAGAAGTTATGGATTGTTATGCAATTGTAGAAAAATTTCATTAGATGAAGCACAAAAATTAATTTCAAATGTAAAAATGGGAACTGATTTAGGAATTTTAAAAGAATTAAATGATAGTAAAATTCAAAAGCTAATATTATTTACAAAGCCTGCTAGTATGCAAAAATACTTAGGCGAACAATATGAGCCATTGGAAAGAAACATAAAAAGAGCAGAAGTTATAAAGCAGATTATGTCTAAAAAATAAATTTTAATATGTGGTACAAAATGGACATTTTTGTCCATTCTGGGACGTTTCTCAAAAGGACAAAAATGTCCATATGAGAAACGTCCCCAAAAGGACACGGAAAGGAGTTAAAAATGACATATAAATTTACAAATAGAGCAAACAAAGCAATAGAAATTGCAAACGATATCGCCCTAGAGTTAGGACACAGCTACATAGGAACAGAGCATATATTGTATGGACTAGCTAAAGAAGGCGGTGGAGTTGCTGCAAAAGTTTTAGAAAATCAGCAAGTAACAGCAGATGATATTCTAAATAAAATAGAAGAATTAGTAGGCAGAGATGAGCCTATTGAAAATATAATTGATTTTACGCCAAGAACAAAAAGAGTTGTAGAATCAGCGTTTATTGAAGCTAGAAAGCTAGGATATAATTTTATAGGTACAGAACATCTTTTAATAGGAATATTAAGAGAAGGTGATTGCATAGCTGCAAAAATCTTACTAGATTTAAATGTAAATATTCCAAAGCTATATAATGAAATCATAAAAGTAATAAATGAAGGTGAAGATTATCAAAACGGAGATGATTCTTCAAGTACTTCAAACAGTTCAAAAAAAAGAGGCAAAGGAAGTTATAATCAAACACCAACTTTAAATCAATTTGGAGAAGATTTAACTAAAAAGGCAGAAGATGGCAAGCTTGACCCAATTATAGGCAGAAAAGATGAAATCGAAAGAGTTATTCAAATTTTATCTAGAAGGACAAAAAACAATCCTTGCTTAATAGGTGAACCTGGTGTTGGTAAAACAGCAGCTGTTGAAGGGTTGGCTCAAAAAATAGCATCAGGTGATGTGCCAGAGGTTTTAAAAGATAAAAGAGTTGTAACACTTGATATTTCAGGAATGGTTGCAGGGGCAAAATATAGAGGTGATTTTGAGGAAAGAATAAAAAAAGCACTAGATGAAGTTAAAAAAGCTGGAGATGTAATATTGTTTATTGATGAAATTCATACCATAGTTGGTGCAGGTGCAGCAGAAGGTGCAATTGATGCTGCTAACATTTTAAAACCAATGCTTGCAAGGGGCGAAATTCAATTAGTTGGAGCAACAACTTTAAATGAATATAGAAAATACATTGAAAAAGATGCAGCCTTGGAAAGAAGATTCAGCACAGTTATTGTAAATGAACCATCTGAAAAGGATACTGTTCAAATTTTAAAAGGAATTAGAGATAAATATGAAGCACATCATAATGTAAAAATTACAGATGAAGCAATAGAAGCAGCTGTTAAATTATCTGTTAGATATGTAAATGACAGGTTCTTACCAGATAAAGCAATTGATTTGATAGATGAAGCAGCATCTCGTGCAAGATTAAAAACATTTACAGAGCCTGATAATTTAAAACAAATGCAAGAAGATATTGAAAAAATAAAAAATGAAAAAGAAGAAGCGGTTATAAATCAAAAATTTGAAAAAGCAGCTGAATTAAGAGATAAAGAAAAAGACTTAAAAGAAAAATATGAAAAAGAACAGGATAAATGGAAAAATAAAAATACAAAATCAATAGTAACTATAACAGAAGAAAATATTGCCGAAGTTATAGCAAGTTGGACAGGTATTCCAGCTAAAAAAATTACTGAAGATGAAAATGAAAAACTAAAAAATCTTGAAAAAGAATTGCATAAAAGAGTAGTGGGGCAAAATGAAGCTGTTGAAGCAGTTGCAAAAGCAATAAGAAGAGGAAGAGTAGGATTAAAAGACCCTAATAGACCAATAGGTTCATTTCTATTTTTAGGACCAACAGGTGTTGGAAAAACAGAACTTTCAAAGGCATTAGCAGAAGTCTTATTCGGCGATGAAAATGCAATGGTAAGAGTAGACATGTCAGAATTTATGGAACCACATTCTGTATCTAAATTGATAGGTTCACCTCCAGGATATGTAGGTTTTGATGAAGGTGGTCAATTAACAGAAAAAATAAGAAGAAAACCATATTCTGTAATATTATTTGATGAAATAGAAAAAGCACATCCAGATGTAATGAATATGTTACTTCAAATTCTTGAAGATGGAAGATTAACAGACAGCCAAGGAAGAACAGTAAACTTTAAAAATTCAGTAATAATTATGACATCAAATTTAGGTGCAAGATTAATAAC
>CAKPQY010000053.1 GCA_934179885.1 uncultured Clostridia bacterium | reverse complement strand
TTACTGGACAAATCACAGATTTTATCATTTAGCAAGATATAATTTAGGATTATCACCAATGCTAAATGGAACAGGATTTATGGTAAATTTCAATATTATAAAAGAAAACAATGGATGGAAAACAGTTACATTAACAGAAGATATTGAATTTTCATTACAAAGAATACTAAAAGGAAAAAGATTAGGATGGGCAACAGATGCAATAGTATATGATGAACAACCAACAGGATTTAAACAAAGTTGGTCACAAAGAAGCAGATGGACAGTAGGACATATGCAATGTATTAAAGAATATACAGGAAAAATGTTTGATGCAGTTAAAGAAAAGAAATCAATGGTAACTATTGATGGATTACTATATATAGTGGGAAGTACACCAATGTTCATATTAACAATACTATTGTTGCTATCAAATTTTGCATTATATGCTTTAGATGGAATGACAAAATTAGAACTAATTTCAAATTTATTCATGTATTTAGTACCAACATTTGTGTTACCATCAGCTACTGCTGCATTTGTTATGTATTTAGATGGAAAACCAATTAAGCCTATGATAAAAGGATTTTTTACATATCCACTATTTATGGGAAGTTGGATAATCATTAATATTAAATGTCTATTTAAAAGAGAGACAACATGGGAGAAAATTACTCATAATAGAAGTATAAAAATTGATGATGTAAGTGAAGAAATAAAAGAAATTGAAAAAGTTTAAAAAATACTTGCATTTTTGCTAAAAATTGGGTATAATAGATATATCAATATAAGAGAAGCTAGAGAGTGGGAACAAATCCCACTCTCTAATTGTTAGAATAAAAGGAGGTAAAAATTGGCAAATATAGAAGAAAAAGTTGAAAAACTAGTAGAACCTATAATAGAAAAAATAGGATATGATCTATATGATGTAGAATACGCAAAAGAAGGAAAAAACTACTTTTTAAGAATTTTCATAGATAATGAAAAAGGAATAGACCTAAATGATTGCGAAAAAGTAAACGATAGCATAACAGACATTTTAGATGAAGCAAATTATATCAAAGAGCAATACTTTTTAGAAGTATCATCACCAGGAGTAGAGAGAACACTAAGAAAAGATAAGCACTTAAAACAAAATATAGGACAACAGATAAATATTAAATTATTTAAAAAAGATGAAAATGGCAAAAAAGAATATTTAGGAAAACTAAAAGAATTTGATGATTTAAAAATCATAATTGAACAAGATAAAAATGAAATACAAATTGAAAGAAAAAATATATCACAAATAAAAACAGTTTATAATTGGTAAAAAAATAAAGATCTGTCCCATTTGGACATTTTGTCCAAAAAGAACCGTCCCTTTTGAACATTTTTGGACAGATAATAAGGAGGAATAAAAAATGAAAGCTATTGATAACAAAGAATTAATATTAGCATTGGAAGAATTAGAAAAGGAAAAAGGAATAAAAAAAGAATATGTATTAGAATCAATTGAAACAGCACTTGTTACAGCATATAAAAGAAATTTTGATGCATTAGAAAATGTAAGAGTAGATATTGATCAAAGAACAGGTGCAACACATGTATATTCAATAAAAGATATTGTTGAAAATGCAAATGATGAAGTTACAGAAATAAATTTAAAAGATGCACATAAAATAAATAAAGACTTGAACTTAGGAGATACAGTAGAAGTAGAAATAGTACCTAAAGATTTTGGAAGAATAGCAGCACAAACAGCAAAACAAGTAATTGTTCAAAAATTAAGAGAAGTTGAAAGAGATTTAATATTTGATGAATATAGCCAAAGAAAAGGTGAAATTGTTTCAGGTATTATACAAAAAGCTGATAGAAATATAGTAGTTGTGGATTTAGGAAAAATAGAAGGAATAATGCTTTCTAAAGAGCAAGTACCGACAGAAAAATACAGAGTAAATGATAAAATAAAAGCATACATAGTAGATGTTGAAAGAGGATTAAAAGGAGCACCACAAGTAATGATTTCTAGAAGTCACCCAGACTTTGTTAGAAAATTATTAGAATTTGAAATACCAGAAATATATGAAGGCTTAATAGAAATAAAGAGCGTATCAAGAGATGCAGGCTCAAGGAGTAAAGTAGCAGTATATTCACCAGATCCTAATATAGATCCAGTAGGTTCTTGCGTTGGAGCAAAAGGTGTAAGAATTCAAAATGTTATAAATGAATTAAATGGAGAAAAAATTGATGTAATAGAATGGGATGAAGACCCAAGTGTTTATATCGCAGCAGCATTACTTCCAGCACAAATATTAGCTGTTGATATAAAAGAAGAAGAAAAATTTGCAGAAGTTATAGTACCAGATGATCAATTGTCATTAGCAATTGGAAAAGCAGGTCAAAATGCAAGATTAGCAGCAAAACTTACAAATTGGAAAATAGATATAAAATCAGAATCTCAGTTTAGAGAAATTTTAGCTCAAAAGGAAAATAATGAAGAAGAAAATTCAGTTGAAGAGTAAGATAGTGAATTGGAAGTTGGTGAAATAGATGAAAAAACAACCACAAAGAACATGCATAGGATGCAACGAAAAAAAAGATAAAAAAGATTTAATAAGAATAGTTAAAAACAAAGATAATGAAATATCAATTGATAGAACTGGAAAAAAAGAAGGACGCGGAGCATATATCTGTGATGATGAAAAATGCTTAGAAAAAGCCATAAAAAGTAAAAGATTAGACAAGGCTTTTGAAATGCAAATAACACAAGGAATTTATGAAAGTTTAAGAGGTGTAATTCTTGATAAATAATAATATATTAGGTTTAATTGGATTAGCTATGAAAGCTGGAAAAATATGTTTTGGAGCAGATAGTGTTGAAGAAAATATAATTAAACAAAAAGTAAAATTATTAATAATTTCAGAAGATAGTTCTGAAAGAACAAAAAACAAATTTATAAAATTATGCGAAAAATATAATATACCGGTAATCATAGATGGAGATATTGATACATTAAGTAAAGCTATAGGAAAAAACAATAAAGCAATAATAGGAATAAAAGATATAAACTTTGCAGAATCAATACAAAAAAAGTATAATGGGGGTGATGTTATTGGGTAAGATAAAATTATATGAAATAGCAAAAAAGCTAAACTTAACCAGTAAAGAAGTATTAGAAATGGCACAAAAATTAAATATAGATGTAAAAAGTCATATGAGTGGTGTAGATGAAGAAGATGCTAAAAAAATAGAAAATAGTTTTGCTAAAAATAAAAAACAAGAACAACCAGAAAAACAAGCAACAACTGCACCAAAAAAAGAAGAAAAAGCACCAGTTATTATAAGAAGAGAAGTTATAATAACAGATGAAGAAAATAATAAAAAGCATGAAGATAAAAAACGAGAAGAAAGAAATAGTAATATAGGTTTCGTAGAAAGAAAACAAAATAAAGACTTCAATTTAGTATATAGAAATAAGCCAAATAAACCAAAAACTGTTAATGAATTATTTGGACTAAATAAACCAGACCCAAAAAAAGAGCCGGTTAAAGAGCCAGTAAAAGAAGAAATAAAAGAGCAAGGGGATAATAACATAAAAATGCAAAAAGAAACAGCAGTAGTTGAAAAACAAGTAAATAATAGAAAAAACAAAAACGAAAATAAATTTAATAATCAAAATAGAAACGCAAGTAGACCAAATAACTTCAACAACAGAAATAGTGATAACAGAAATAATGATAACAGAAATAATGACAACAGAAATAATGACAACAGAAATAATGACAACAGAAATTATGAGAATAGAGGAAATAGGAATAATAATTACAACAATAATTTAAATAATAATTTTAAGAAAAACAATAATTTTAATAAAAATAACTACAATGGAAATAATAATTACAACAACAATAATGCAAACAGATTCAATAACAAAAGACCACTAGATGAAAAAGGAATAGAAAAAAATATCAAAAACATTATGACTGTTGAAACTGTTGAAAAAGAAGTTGTAAGAGACTACAGCAAAAATATTGATAAACAAAAAGCAAATAACAAATTTGAAGAAAACAAAAATAAAAAGAGCAAATCAAGAAAGAGTGATAATGGTTTTGATGAAGGAAAATTAAAATCATTAAAACAAGCAAATAAATTATCAAATATGTTTGAAGATCAAGAAGGTGGAATGTTAGATTATTATGATCTAACGACACAAAGAGGTAGAAAAGGCAAGAAAAAGGCTAGAGATGAAGAAAGAAATAAACAGAAAATATTTGAATTGACAGAAATAGAAATTCCAGATTCAATAACTGTAAAAGATTTAGCAGCTGAAATGAAAAAGACGACAGCAGATGTAATTAAAAAATTATTAGGATATGGAATAATGGCAACTATAAATCAAGAGATAGACTTTGATACAGCATTTTTAGTTGCTGGAGAATTTGGAATTACAGCTAAAAAGAAAGAAACAGTAACAGATGAAGATATTCTATTTGATGATTCTGAAGACAAAGAAGAAGAATTAGAAGTAAGACCACCAGTAGTTGTTGTTATGGGACACGTTGACCATGGTAAAACATCATTATTAGACACAATAAGAAAAACAAATGTAATTGGTGGAGAAGCAGGTGGAATTACACAAGCAATAGGTGCATATAAAGTTAAAGTAAAAGATAGAGAAATAACATTTTTAGATACACCAGGACACGAAGCTTTTACAGCAATGAGAGCTAGAGGTGCACAAATAACAGATATTGCAATATTAGTAGTAGCTGCAAATGATGGAATAATGCCACAAACAGTAGAGGCAATAAACCATGCAAAATCAGCAGGAATACCAATAATAGTTGCAATAAACAAAATAGATTTACCAGATGCAAACCCAGATAGAGTAAAACAAGAATTAATGAATTATGAATTGGTTCCTGAAGAATGGGGAGGAGACACAATATGTGTTCCAATTTCAGCTAAAAATGGAACTAATATAGACCAATTGCTAGAAATGGTATTATTAGAAGCAGATGTGCTAGAATTAAAAGCAAATCCACATAAGCAATCAAAAGGTGTTGTTATAGAAGCAAGACTAGATAAAAATAAAGGTGCAATAGCAACAATGCTTGTACAAAGAGGAACATTAGATGTGGGAGATACAATAATAGTAGGTTCATCAATTGGTAGAATAAGAGCAATGACAAACGAAAATGGTAAAAAAGTAAAATCAGCAGGACCATCAACACCAGTAGAAATAATGGGATTAACAGAAGTACCAGAAGCAGGAGATACTTTCTATGAAGTAAAAGATGAAAAAACAGCAAAACACTTAATAGAAAAGAGAAAACGTGAAGCGAGAGAAAAATCAATAAATAATGGAACAAAAGTTACATTAGACAATTTATTCAGCCAAATGGAAGAAGGAAACTTAAAACATCTAAACTTAATTGTAAAAGCAGATGTTCAAGGTTCTGTAGAAGCTGTAAAACAATCAATGGAAAAATTACAAAATGAAGAAGTAAAAGTAAAGGTTATACATGCAGCACCAGGAGCAGTAAACGAATCAGATGTAACACTTGCAAAAGTATCAAATGCAATAATAATAGCATTTAATGTAAGACCAATACCAGCAGCAAAAGAAATGGCAGAAAAAGAAGAAGTAGAAATAAAACAATATTCTGTAATATATCAAGCAATAGAAGAAGTAGAAGCTGCTATGAAGGGAATGCTTGCACCAAAATATGAAGAAAAAATTATAGGAAATGCAGAAGTAAGACAAACATTCAGAATTTCAAATGTTGGAACAGTTGCAGGTGCATATGTATTAACTGGAAAAGTAGAAAGAAATGCTGGAGTTAGAGTTATAAGAGATAATATTGTAATTCATGAAGGTAAACTTGCTACATTAAAGAGATTTAAAGATGAAGCTAAAGAGGTTACAAAAGGATTT
>CAKPQY010000052.1 GCA_934179885.1 uncultured Clostridia bacterium | reverse complement strand
GTCGCTCATCTTTAATTTATTATTTTATTTATTTGTTCTATTGTTATCGGTCCTTCTCTTAATATTTGTATTTCTTTTGAAGTACAATCTACAATTGTACTTCCTTTTGAAAATACTACATTTCCCTCCATCATTCCATCTAAAAGTGGGCAATTTTTTTCTATTTCATCTAAATTCATACAAGTAGATTCACCACTTTGATTAGCACTTGTCATAAATATTGGACTTTCTAATTTTAAAATTAAATTTTTCAGTGTTTCTGATGTTGCCATTCTTATAGCAATGGTATCTTTTCCATTTGTTACATAATCGGCTAAATCATTTTTTTTCTTTAATACCAATGTAATTGGGCCAGGCATGAATGATTTAATTAATTTTTCCGCCGTCTCATTTATAATAGCTATACTTTTTATCTGTTCTTCATTTGCACACATTACAGGAAATGATTTTTTTATTGGACGATTTTTTACTGCTATTAATTTATCATGTGCTATCTCTGAATTTATTCTAGCACATATTCCAAATACAGTATCTGTTGGAACACTAATTACTCCGTCATCCCTTAGTCTTTGAACTAATTTTTCAATTTCATCTTGAGTATATCTTTCTATCATTGTATTATCCTCTGTTCCGTAATCTATTATAATCCTTAATGCTGAATAATGCAATCTTATTTGATTTATACTGATCTTTGTGTTAGAATGTTTATGTATTATAAATTTAAGCAACTTTAAGGAGGGATTTTAAATGGATATTAAAATTTTAAGTTCTTTAACTACCACACCAAAAGAGCGGCAAAATGTTTTAGCCATTGGCACTCATAATGGTATATTCCATTCAGATGAAGTAGTAGCTTGTGCCATTTTATGTTTAATTAATTCAAATATGTCTATACATATATTACGTTCGCGAGATAATGCAATGCTTAATCTCTGTAATATCTGTGTCGATATTGGTGGTGGGAAGTATGACCATCATCAAGCTGGTTTTAATAAAACTAGAGAAAATAACATAAAGTATGCAAGTGCTGGTCTCATCTGGAAAGATTTTGGAAGCCAACTTATCGAAAAATTCTTAGCAAAGTATTTTAATGTAACAAACTGCAATGTCAAAGACATTTACAAATTGTTTGATGAGTTGTTTATTTCACTTGTTGACTGTGAAGATAACGGAGTTTTGACAAAGTCACACTGTTTTAGTTTTATTTCTTCTTTTCTACCTTTATGTTTTGATTCTAACACTGAAACTTTTAATACCCAATTTTTAAAAGTTTTATCGATAACAATACAAGTATTAGAAGAAGAATTAAAAACAACCATTGGTAAAGTAATTGCAAAAGATACAATAATTCGTAATTGGAATAATTGTAATTGCTTTCATAATGGTATCTTGGAAATTCCGTCTCAAACAATAGATTGGCTAGAAAATGTTATTAATATCAATAATACAGCTGAAACTAATCTTATCAACTTCGTAATCTTTCCTTATCCAAATGGTGGTTGGGCTGCGCAATGTGTTCCACCATCTTTAAAAGAAAAATTTGGTCAACGGATTGCTTTTCCAAAAGAGTGGGCTGGACAAACCAATAAACTTCCAGAAATCTCTGGAATAGTAGGTTCAACTTTTTGCCATAACGGATGTTTTTTTGCTAGAGCAACTAATAAAGAGGATATTATAAAAATGTGCGCAATAGCAACAAATTCAATTAGTTAATCCCAAACAGAGAAATCTTAATTGATTTCTCTGTTCTTCTATATTATAAAACTTTAACCTCAGCGACAACTTACTAGTTATCTTTCTTTTTTTATCCTTTAACTAGCATTTTACTCTTGCATTATTTTAACTTTTTTATATCTTCGCCCATTATTTCTAGATAATCTTTTTCTGCTTGTGTTAAATGATTTCTCATATATTTATCATATTCTTTATGTGCTTTCTCTAATGCTTTTTCATGAGATATTGTCCCTGCTCCTTCTAATATATCTTTATGAGTCATAGTTAAAAATCCATCTAGTTCTTTTACCCAGTCTTTCATTGTCATCGCATGCATATTTAAAGCATTAATCTCTGCAACATCTAAATATGCTGACACCATTCTATTTAATAAATCCAATTCTTTCTCACTCAAATAATTTTTAGCAATTTCTGTTTCTGCTCTTGTCGGCATATTTCCTTTAAAGTTTGTTAATCCTATATTCTCTTTTTTGCTATCCACTCTATTAAATATTACTTCTGCTGCTGTGTTACCATGAACGGCATAGTGCATTTTGTTTTGAACTGTTTTAAAAAATTCTCTTGTCTGTTCATTTTTAGCATCATAATCTACACTTGTAGCATAAATATCTAATATTTTTCTCCAAAATACTTTCTCTGATGAACGGATATCCCTAATTTTTTCTAAAACCTCCTCAAAGTACGTTCCTCCTCCATTGTTTTTGAATCTTTTAACATTAAGGTTATACCCTTTTATTAGATATTCTTTAATTAATTTATTTGCCCATATTCTAAATTGCGTACCTCGAACTGATTTGACTCTATATCCCACTGCTATAATTAAATCTAAATTATAAAATTTTGTTTTATAATTTTTTCCATCTTTAGCAGTTGTCAAGCATTCCTTGACAACTGAATTTTCTTCTAGTTCTTTTTCTTCAAATATATTCTTTATATGTAAACTTATATTTTGTTTCGTAGTATCAAATAATTCAGCCATTGAATTTTGAGTAAGCCATACATTTTCCTCTTCTAATCTCACTTCAATATCAACTTGTCCATCATCTGTTGTATACATTATAAAATTATTTTGCTCATTTAATTCATTGTCCATTACGTAAAATTCCTTTCACAAATTTAAAATTTTTCTTTATTTTATTATATACTTTGCCAATAATAATATAAGATATTCTTGTTAGCATCATAAACACCAATTTCACAACCTGTTGCATTTTCTTTCGTAACATTGTTCCTAAAATATATGTTTTTTTATTTTCTTTTGAATATTTAAATAAATCTTTAAATGCTGAAAAAACCGTACTTTTCCTTATTCATCATATTTTTTCTATTTTTTTATCTTTTTATTCCTTTATTGTTATTAGAACTGGTCTATGGTCTGAACCTTCATCCATCATATTATTTTGCTTAATTATTTCATATTCAAAACAATCTTTTTTACCTTTTTCAATAAAAGCAAAATCCACATTAACTTGCTCTTGAGTTCCATACCCCTGCCAAGAATTATCAGATATATTAAACTTACTATTTCTTGATAATGTTATGTAATTATTATTTTGTTTTAAAATATTATAAACTTCAGACATATGACATACCATATTCATATCCCCAACAACCATTTTATAATCTGCCTCTATTGTATCCATATAATTTAATGTTTTTACTGTTCCTTTTATTTTTCCTTCTGTAGATATATAATCTGTATGGATACTTCCTATCAAATATATTCTTTCATTATATTCAAAATTAACAAATACTGTTGTTCTATAATCACTCATATTATAGTCTATTACTTGTTCTTCATATTTTTTATATTCTTTATCTTTTCCATGTGGAATACAATATGTATAATTTAATTTTATATTTTCACCGTTTTTAATCGCTAAAATATTATATTGTTTTATACTTTGTGTTTTCATTGGAAACTTGTCCAACATTTTAAAGTTATTACTTTCCAATATTTCATTTAAATTCTCCATATTATTTTTATTTACTTCTTGAAAGCAGCATACTTTGATTTCATTATCTTTTAATAATTCGTTTAAAATTCGTTTTATATTTTCTTGTCTTACCTCCCAATTTGGAATTGGATAATTTGTGTTTTTTACTCCATATACATTATAACTTAAAATTTTCAATTTTTATTTACTCTCCTTATACTCTCTTAAATATGTTTCTACTTTTCTTAAATATACAGTCGAAATAATTAAGAAAAACATTAATATTGCAACAGATATAGATAATATATTAACATCATAAAAATAATTATATAAAATATATACTATACTGTAGCTGATAACTTGTCCAATAGCCATATAAATATTATATGTTAAAATATGTTCTTTTTTATATTCTTCTAAATCATCGGTTTTTGTAACTGCATAAACTAGACTGCAAGATTCTGATTCTATAATTGTACCAAAAGATTTCATTAAAATATAGTAAATCAATAATGTTATAAAACTTGAATTATAAACAACTAAAATTGATGATACGAATATTACAACTGCTAAAATTGGATAAAAATCTTTTTTTATTTTTTTGTTATTTATAATCTTTAAAATTTGCAAAGATACAATTGATATAATTGCAAATATAGAATTATACTTGCCTAAATTAAATTCTGTACCTAATCGTAAAAATAATATTATTGGCAATAATTCTGTCATTGCACCTTGTGATGATATTCTTCTGTAAAACATACATTTATATATATCTTTCATCTGTTGCTTATCTTTAACTATTTTTAGAAACTTACCTAATTCTAACTTTTTATCTGGAACCGTAAATTCTTTTATTTTTGATGATATACATATAATTATTATTGCTTCTATGATTAATAATATAAATAACATATAATAAGAAAATTTTTCTATTATAAAACCAGAAAATACTGGTGTTAAAATTGTAGCAATTGCAGATAGTATATTAATATTTGCGATAAAACTACTCATAGATTTGTCATTATTTGAGCCAATTACTACAAGTTCATATGGCATTGAATAACAAACAGCTGCCAATCTTTCTAGCACTTTGAATACAAATATATATTCTACAATTTTTTCTTTAAATAATAGTAATATTCCAATATTTATAATTATTAATATAAAACTACTTTTATATATTGTTTTTGCGTTTTTTGAATTTATAAATCTTAATATTAAAAAGCATATTATAAATTCTGCTATTACTCCAAATAATGTGTATTTAATAATAAAACTTATATCATTGTTTACCATTTTTAATATGTATATATTAAAAAACATATTAAAAAACACACTAACAAATTTTCTTAAAAATGATATTATTGCTATATATTTTCTATTTTTCTCCATTTTTTTCCTCTTGTATTTCTAAAAATCTATTTACTCTTTCTTTTATTTTAGCTAATTTCCCTTCTTGTCATCTAACAAGTATTTCAGCCTCTTTTTTGAACCATTTCAATATTTGCTAAAATATCTTCGATAAATAAAATATTTTCTTAATTTTATCATACTAAGACAAAAAAATAAAGAATATATAATGAATTTGTGCTATATTCTTGTATTTATGGCATGTATGCCCTCCGATAGTATTTCCATACCTCCACTCATCAAAATAGAGAATCAAATCTCTGTAAGTATTCAAATAGTTTCTCAAGCATGTTCCCATTGGTGTCTACTTTGAAATCTACCTTCTGGTATATCATGTAAGCATATAGCAATAGCTAGACCTAATCCTAATCGTAATGATACTTCAAAACCAGAGCCAATTGCTAAACCTTCAGGGAAATTATGTATTGCTAATCCAATAGATACAATTATCCCTGTTTTTAACAAATCATTTTTACTACTATATTCTTTTTGCTTTGTATTAAATTTTTTTTGAACAATTACATCACAAAAAATCATTGATATAACACCAAATATAACTCCTAAAACTACTCCATAAATGCTACTAATTCCTAAGGCTTCTGGTATTAAATCAAAACATATTACTGCCATCATTAGTCCTGATGCAAATGATAATATAAAACTTAAAAATTTATTAGAATTCTTTTTTATTACTACACCTAGTATTCCACCTATTGTTGTTCCAAACGTGCCAAAAAATAATCCTAATAATGTTGTTTTTAAAATTTCATTCATTAAAAAAACTCCTTAAAATATACTTTATTCAAATATATTTTAAAGAGTTTTATTT
>CAKPQY010000051.1 GCA_934179885.1 uncultured Clostridia bacterium | reverse complement strand
CTGATATAGATTATACATCAGAAGATAAAAATAAAGAATTACAAGTATATTTAACATATAAAATAGCTATAACAAATGAATCATCATATTTAACAAAAGCTAATAGCATAATTGATTACTTTGATAATAGATATACAGTAGTAGCAGTAGGAACTGGTTTAGATGGACAAAATAATATAACAGGAAACATTAGTTATCAAACACCACAAAAATATAATGATAAATATCAAAAATGTATTATTAATGTAAATACTACAGTAAAATCAGGAGAATCAAATTATATATATGTACAATTCAAATTAGATAGAAGTGCAGTATTACAAATTATGAACAACGGAGAGACACTATCTAATAGAGCAGAAATAAATTCATATACAGTGTATAAAGATAATAATGGAAATACGGTTGCAGCTGTAGATAGAGATTCAGTACCAGGAAATACAAAAATAGAAAACGTTGAAACTTATGAAGATGATACTGACGCAGCACCATCTGTACAATTAGAAATAGCAGATGCAAGAAAAATAGAAGGAACAGTATTTGTTGATAGTACAACAGGAGAATTAAAAACAGGAGAAATTAGACAAGGAAATGGAATGTTTGACGAAGGAGAAACAACAGTATCAGGAGTAACAGTAACATTACACGAAATTAATAATTCGATACCAAATATAGTAACAACAACAGATGAAAAAGGTAACTTTGAATTGTCAAACTATATACCAGGACAATATACAATAACATACACATGGGGAGATAAAACATATACAGTACAAAATTATAAAGGAACAGTATATGACTCAAGCAGAAATCAAGGTGATATGTACTGGCATAAAGACCAAGTAGATACAAGAAGAACAGATGCAATAGATAATTATCAAACAAGATTAGCAATAGATAATGAAATGGCAGCAATTACAAATAATACAATAAATGCGCAAATAGAAGATGCATATAATGGAGGAAACAATCATCCAGATATAACAATAACAAAAATGGATTCAACAACACCAACAATGGAATTTGGTGTAGAATACGAAACAGCTGTAACAGATGGAACAATAGATAAAGTAGAATTTATTGTAAAAAATGTAGATTTTGGAATAGTAGAAAGAGCAAGACAACAACTAGATATGACAAAAAGAGTAAGTACATTTAAAATTACATTAGCAAATGGTCAAGCATTAGTAGATGCAACAGTTGATGAAAATGGAAATTTAGGAGGAGTACATAACTATGTAACATATATGGGACCAAGTATAAATAATGGATACTCAAATAATGGATTTATAAAAGCTGAAATGGATAATGAGCTAATAGAAGGAGCAACATTAGAAGTTGGATACGAAATTAAATTCATTAACAATAGTGAAGCAGACTATATGTCTGAAAACTATTATAAATATGGAATCAAAGAAGGAAATATAGTTACATTAACACCATCAGCAGTAGTAGATTATTTAGACAAAGATTTAGGATTTGAACAAGATAAAAATACTGATTGGAAACAAATAACAGTTGATGATTTAACTAATTTACATGCAGTAAGAGTTGGTGATACAGAATTCCTAAATTCAAGAATAATATTATATACAGACAAAACAGCAAAACAATTAAAACCAACTGAAACAGTAGGAGTTAACTTAAATGTTTCTAAATTATTAACAACATCAAGTAATTTAGCATTTAACAATGATGCAGAAACGGTTAAGGTTAATAAAACAGAAAATGCTGAACATAAGGGAAGTGCTATAAGATATTTTCCAAGTGATGATGCAGAAGAGGTTGAGATTACACCAAGTACTGGTGATGATAGAAATTATGTATTACCTGTAGTTGTTGGAATGATAACTTTGGTTGTATTAGGGGTTGGAGTATTTGCAATAAAGAAGTTTGTAATTAAATAGTAAATAAAAAGAAATTTAGCTTAGTTGCTAGATTTCTTTTTTATTGCTTAAAATTATTGCATTTTTCACCAAATTATAATAAAATAAGAAGCACAAAAAGATAAATGATGTAAAAAAAATAAATTATATATCACAAACTGTAAAAAACTTTTTTTAGTAGATATCTAAAAAAGACAAAAAATACAAAGGACAAGTAGTAAAATAATGCTATAAAAGTTTAAGAGGTGGTAAGGATGTTTCAAAATATAAATGAAAGCACAATAGACAATCAAAGCTATGAAGAAGAAAGAAAAGAGAAAAAGAAAATAGACATATTTTCAAACGTATTTTCAATAAAAAACATACCAATATATGCAATATCACTAATGATATCAATGGTAGGAATAACAGGAGAAGTCTCACCATTTAGCATAAGTATATTGGGAGCATGTATTTCAAATTCGGTTCCATTACTAGGGATAGTTGTATTTGCAATAATCGGAAACGCAATAAAATTTGGAATAAGTGGAGCACTAACATATATATTAACAGCACTAGTATTAATAGTAACAATGTTTTTAATAAAACCAAAATACAATACAGAGGACCAAAACGAAAAAGTAAATCTAGCCAAAAACATATTTATATCAACACTAATAATTCAATTAGCAAAGGTAGGAATGTCAGGATTTACATTATATGATGTGTTATCAATAATATGTTTTTCAATAATAGTAATAGTATTTTATAAAATATTTGTAAACTCTATAATAGTATTTAGAGACTTTTTTGAAGCAAAAGCATTTTCAATTGAAGAAATATTAGGCGCAAGTTTAATGCTTGCAATATCAGTAGGAGCATTTGGAAATTTAAGTGTTTTTGGTTTTTCAATCAGAAATATTTTAAGTATATTAATAGTTTTAATATTAGGTTGGAAAAATGGGGTATTAGTAGGAACAACGGCAGGTGTTACAATAGGAGTAACATTAGGCGTAATAACATCATCTGAGCCAATAATGGTAGCAGCATATGCAATTTCTGGGATGATAGCAGGAATATTAAATAAATTTGGCAAACCAGGTGTAATAGTAGGATTTTGTTTAGGAAATATCGTTTTAGCATATGTATCAAATGGATATACAGTTGAACTAATACACTTTAAAGAAATATTAATAGCATCAATTGGATTGCTTGCAGTGCCAAAATCAGTACAAATAAATATAAAAGAATTTGTTGGAAATTCAAAATTATTACCAGTATTTCCAGACAGAGCATTAAATAAAAGTAAAGAAACAGCTGAAAGACTAAACAATGTTTCAGACACAATTCAAGAAATGGCAAAAACATATAAAATACAAGAAAACGAACAAGTACAAGAACCAATACAATCAAACAAAGAAATATTTATTTCAGAACTATTGGATAATTTAAGTGGTTATGAAAATAACATGTTATATGAAGACATTTCAAAAGTAGATGGACCAATAGTGGACGAAATATTTAAAATATTAGTGGACAAGCAAGAAATGACAAGAAAATCTTTATTAGAAATATTTGCAAAATGTAACAGTTACATAGTAGGATTTGATGATAATCAAATAAGTGAATATTTAGAAGAAAATATTTCACAAATGGTAAGAGTAATAAATATGTCATACAAAATTAGTAAATCAAACTTTGTATGGCAAAAGAAATTTGAAGAAAACAAGAAAAACATAGAGACACAATTAAAAGGTGTATCAAAGGCAATTTCAAACATAGCAGAAAATATAGAAAAAAATATAAAAAATGAAGAACAGTATACAAACCAGAAAAAACAAATAGTAGAATTATTAAAACAAAAAGATATAGAAATACAAGAAATTTCAATACAAAGAGAAGATAGATTTTTAGTAGAAATATATATGGAAAAATCTAATATTACAGACACAGACTATATCGAAAAAATACTTACAGAAGTCTTAAAAGAGAAGATTGTATTAAATCAAGAAGCAAGCATAGGGACAAGACTTAACTTTTTATCAGATGATAAATTTGTAATGGCAATAGGAAACTCTGAAACAACAAAAACAAACAGTAAAACTTCTGGAGATAGCTTCTTAAGCATAAAACTAAAAGATGGAAAATATTTAGTAGCACTAAGTGATGGAATGGGTTCAGGAGAAGAAGCAAGACAAAGCAGTAATAAAGCATTAAAAATGTTAGAAAACTTATTACTTTCAGGCTTTGACAAAAAAACATCATTAGAACTAATAAATTCAAGCTTAATAAATCAAAATGAAGAAATATTTGCAACATTAGATATAGCAATTATCGATTTATATAATGGAAATATAGAATTAATAAAAAGTGGAGCATGTCCAACATATATAAAAAATAAAAGCAATGTTCAACTTATTAAAGCAAGTTCACTTCCAGCAGGTATTATCAATGAAACTAGTCTTCAAACTTTTGATAGAGATATATCTTCTGGTGAAATTATGCTCATGTGTACAGATGGTATTTTAGACTCTAATGTAGAGTACAAAAATAAGGAATTATGGGTTAAATATTTGTTTGAAGATATAGAAACTAATAACACTAAAAAGATAGCTGATTTGGTTTTAAATGAGGCTATTGATAATGGCTATGGAACTGCTAAAGATGATATGAGTGTAGTTGCTTGCAAATTTTTGGATAAATAGTAATGTATCATATTATAAATTTTTAAAGAGGGACTTGTAAAAACAAGCCCCTCATTTGGTATGATTTAGATGTTTATTTAGTCATTTTTACTTGACTTACTACTTGATGATAAAATCCTCAAGAACAGATTTACAATATCTAAGTATAAAGCTACAACACTATCAACAGCATTATCTAAAGTACGTTCTTTAGTTTGTGCTTCAGCCCAGTCGTAACCAATATATCCACAGAAAATTAAAGCTATACCGAAATCCCATAATGATGGAGTTTCAAAACCTATGAACATAAAAATAAGCTCGCATACAATAACGCCTGTTAAGCAAACAAATAACACTTTTCCCATTGATAGGAAAATGTTAGGAATTGCAGTTGCTAAAATAATCATAATTAATGTTACAACTGTAGTTGTCAACAAAGCATTCATAATTGAAATTTTATCATATTCAGTCAATGCAATGCTTAAAACAACACCTACTGGTAGTACTACCATATTATAACCAATAAAACTGATAAAAGGGTTGTAGGAAAATTTACTTATTAATATTCCTGCAATAGCTACGATAAAATAGCCAATTACAACTGCTGTGAAGTTCCAACTCATAAATGTTTTGGTGCAGAATTTACACATCAATACATTTACTACAAATCCCCATAATAAAACAAATCCAATAGTTAAATTATAGGCCCGTAATGATAATTCGCCGTTTTTTTGTTCTTCTACATAATCATACATAATTTTTTCCTCCAATTTTGATGTTATAGTTTATCTATGTAAAACTAACAGATGTTAGTTTGCCAAAAGGAAATATATATAAAAATGACTTAAGCCATTAATATTATTATATATTAAAATTACTGATAAATCAAGAGTTACAAAATTACTGTTGCCTTACTTGTTTTATTGACTTTTCTAAATGCATATGATAAAATTTATTTGTTAAAATTGAAGGAAAAATTAAAAAATTGGTATAATTTTAATAAAAACTTTTAGAAAAATAAAAATGCAAGGAGGCAAAAATGAGTAGAGGAAGAAGATATGATGCAGAACCAAAACTAAACATGAAAAAAGTATTTGCAGTAGCAATTGCAATAATAGTAATAATCATGTTTATATTTATAATAAAAGGGTTACTAAGCAAAGAAACAACAACAGGAAAAATAACAACAAAAAACTACTTTGCAACATATAAAGATAATAAATGGGGAGTAATAGACTCAACAGGAAACACAATAATAGATCCATCATACAAAGAAATGATAATAGTACCAAACTCAAAGCTAGGCGTATTTATTTGCACATATGATGTGAATTACGAAACAGGAGAATACAAAACAAAGGCATTAAACGAAAAAAATCAAGAAATATTTACAC
>CAKPQY010000050.1 GCA_934179885.1 uncultured Clostridia bacterium | reverse complement strand
AGATAAAAGTTTTGAGTAAATATAACTAAATCTCTACTTGTTACTTTTTCTGTTTTAGATAAGTACATATTTATTTTTTCGTTTGTTGTTGTTTCTTTTCTAGTTCTTATATCAGTTGTATTTACATTTTTCATTATTTCTTCTATGTCTTTTATGTTTTTCTTTTTTGCTTTTTTCTTTTTTGCCGAATATGCAACTTGTTCTATTGTAATTGGCATTAAATCATTTTCTTTTAGTACTCTTAATAAATTTTGTTTACTAGATGCTTCAACTCTATTTCTTACAATTAGTCCTGAACTAGTTGCTGCTTTATACATATATGTAGGCACTATTACCACCTCCTAATTTTATTATTTTTTATTACTATCTCTTCTTATTTTCATTTGCATTATAGTTCTATTTAATATTTCGATATTTTTTTCTTCGATTTGATTTTTAGCTTGCTCTAATGTTATTTTATCTTCTACAAATAATGTTGCTATTGAATTTATTAATCCAATACTTCCTTTATCTGAACTTTGTATTGCATCTTCTATTTCAGATACACTTATTTTATCTTTTCTTATTATTCCTGAAACTATATTATCTACAACCATTACTTCTGGCACTAATACTAATTTTCCATCTCTGCCTTTTAATAGTCTTTGTGATACTACTAATTTTAATAATGATGCTAATAAATATTTTACACTTGCTTGGTCTCTTACCTCGTAGAAATTTATCATTCTGTCTATTGTTTCAGCACAAGATTTAGTATGTAAAGTTCCTATTACTAAGTGTCCTGATTCAGCCATTTCAATTGCTGCTTCCATTGTTACTTTATCTCTAATTTCTCCTATTACTAAAATATCACAATCTTCTCTTAAAGAATTCTTAACACCATCACTAAATGTTAATATATCTCTACCTTTTCCTACTTCTTTTTGCACTATCAAAGATTTTTTTGAAGTATGTTTATATTCTACTGGATTTTCAAGTGTTAATATCTTTTTGTTTTGTGTTTCATTTATTTCATTTATTAGTGCATTTAATGTAGTTGTTTTACCAGAGTTTGTTTTTCCTGTTACTAATATTAAACCTTGTTGTTGATATGTCGTTCTTCTTATAATATCTGGTAACCCTAATGACTCATATGGTGGCAATGTGTTTTTTATAAGTCTTAATGTACATATTGGTGTATCATTTGATAATGATATATTTACTCTTAAACGAATACCTTTATATTCATATGATGTATCTAATTTTCTTGTAGTATTAAATACTTCATCTTTATCTACATTTCCTCTAACTAGATAATCATATATTTCATTCATATCTTCTGCGTTTAGAATATCCATTTCTTCTATTGAAACTAATTCTCTTGCTATTCTAAGCATAGGTTTATTTCCTGATATTAAATGTACATCTGATGCGTCTTTTTCCATAGCTATATCTAAAATTTTGTCCATATTCATGACAAGTTTCTCCCTTCTATTTTAGAAGTTAGATGTTGGATGTTGGAAGTTGGAGATTAGAAATTATCCGTCTAACCTCTATTTCACTAACATCTACTTCACTATTTCGACCTCTATTTCACTAACATCCACTTCACTATTTCAACATCTACTTCACTACTTTAATATAAAATTAATTGTCTATTTAACTCATCTAAAGTTGTATAACCATTTAGTATTTTGTGTATTCCATCCATGACTAATGGTTTATAATTTTGTTCTAATGCTTTATTTCTTATTTCAATTGTTGAAGCTCCTTTTACAATAAGCTCTTTTATTTCATCAGTTACATTTAATGTTTCGAAAATACCTATTCTTCCATAATATCCAATATTATTACATTTTTTGCATCCAACAGCATCATATGTTTTCAAATTATCAAAATTTATTTCTTCTCCATATTTTGACGCAATTTTAGAAATTACTTCTTTTTCCTCTTTGGTAAATTCTCTTTCTTTTTTACAATTTGGACAAATTTTTCTTACTAATCTTTGAGATACTGATGTTGCTAATGTACTTGCTATATCGTAATCTGATAATCCCATTTTTCTTAATCTGTTTATTACTTCTATTGAGTCTATTGTATGTATTGTAGATAATACATAGTGACCTGTTTGTCCAGCTTGTACAGCTATTTCTGCTGTTTCTTGGTCACGAATCTCTCCTAGTAAGATTAGGTCTGGGTCTTGTCTTAAAACTGTTCTTAATGCTCCTGAAAATGTTGATTTATTTCCTATTTCTATTTGGTTTAGCCCATCAATTCTTATTTCGACAGGGTCTTCTATTGTTGTAATATTTATTTCTGGCGAATTTAAATAATCTACTATACTATATAATGTTGTTGTTTTTCCCGCACCAGTTGGAGCAGCTATAATCGTTATACTATTCTTTTTATTAAAGCTTTTTTTAAATTCTTCTTCTGTGCCTGGATATCCTAATTCAAATATATTTCTAATATCTTCATTTTTCTTTAATAGTCTTAAAACAAATTTTTCTCCATATACATTTGGCTGTGATGAAACACGGATATTATAATCATCATATAATAAGATTCTACCATCCTGTGCTTCTTGTTTTTCTTGATGCATATTTGATATTGCTTTTAATCTTCCTATTACTTGTTGTTGCTTTTCTTTTGGAATTTTGACTGCTGTAAATAATTCTCCATCTATTCTGTATCTAACTCTTATTTCATTTACTAAAGGTTCTATATGTATATCACTAGCTCTTTTTTCCATTCCTGTTCTTATAATGCTATCTATTAATTCAATCATTGTACCTGATGATGTTGTTTGAGTTATATCTTTATTTACTTTCCCTTCTATTGAAGATATAATTTTTGCTATCTCATTTTCAAATGTTATGTATGGTTCCATAACAAGTCCCTTATTTAACAATAGCATCCTAACAGGGTCTGTTTTTCCTCCTGTCATTTTATCTGTAAAACATACTTTTATCTTACTTCCATTTACTTCGAAAGGTATACATTTATATTTTTTACAGTTTTCTAGTGAAAGATATTCAGTTGGTTTGATTTTTAAAGAATTTGCTGTTAATACAATTCCTTTTTCGCCTAATATTTCACCTATGTTTTGAATTAATTTTTCTCCATCACATGCATTTAAAATGTGTAATATATCTCCTAATTTTATATTAGGATGTTCTCTCTGATAATCTAGTGCTTTTTCAATATCAGTTTCAGTTACAACTCCTCTTTTTACCAATTCTACTCCTATTGGTAACATTCTTTTCATTTCCATAGTAAACGCATCCTTTCTTTTGTTCCTTTATTTTTAATTGCAATATTTTATTTCTAACCTCTATAAAGTATAAGTTAGAGCGTTATCGCCGCTCATATCAATACTGTCAGTTTTAAAACTTACTGTTATTTTATATTTTGAGTCAACATATGTATATGAAAAATCACAAGTTTCAACATTATCACAAATTTTGACATTATTTTTATATATAGCCTTGCTATTTTCATTAAAAGTATATTGATTTCCACTAGAGAAAATAATATAGCTTACTTCATCTTTTAATGATTTACAATCAATTACAGAATTGTTTTCTCTATTAATTTCTTCTAAAAATATACTAGAAAATTTAGTATATTGAGTAGTATCATTATTTATATCTCCAACATCTATGTTTTTATAAAAAAATGATGTTAATGTTGCAATTGTCGCTACCATTATTGTCATTCCTATAACATAAATAATTAAAGAGGTTAATGTTATGCCCTTATTGTTTTTCATAATTTACTCCTTTTTAATATATGTTGAAATCTTTACATTTTTGTCTTTACCCGCTAATTTATATGAAATTTCCACAGATATTTGTTTGACCAAATTGGATTGTTTGGTATTATCACCTACTATAAGTACATAATCTTTTATTAAAATTCTTTTATGATACCCTGTAAAGTTTTCGTCATTATCTATAATATCCTTTTCTTCTATTACTTCTTCTGAATTAATTCCGCTTATTTTCATATTTTTCAAATATGTATCCTTGTGATTTGATTTTTTCTATTTCTTGTATAGCATAAGAGTTTACAATTGTTTTTCTCTTTATATCTTCAGAATTTAAATTTATATTTGCTATTATGTTTCCTATCAAAGAGATAAAAATTGTAAGTAATATTATAGATATTGCTATATCAATCCCTGTTAATCCTTTTTCTTCCCTTATATTCATTTTTCCCCTTCACTTCACTTCGCTTCACTAAACGACTATCTTATATTTTGCAAAGTGTTAAAACTATTATAAAATAAGTTATATTAAATATTGATAAATATAATCCTACTTTTGCCTTCTCATCGTATTGTTCGTTATTTATTTTTGTCTTTGATGTTTGTAATTTTTTTATAAGTAAATTTATTAATATTATAAGTAATGTTGCAATCGTGCTGATAAATGTTATATATTCTCCTGTAAATATTGCCATTATCACAATAACTATTAATATTGAATATGTATAACTGTTCTTTGCATATTTTCTTAAAGTAAGTGTATCTAATAGTAATAGTATAGCATATAACACTATATATATAACATATCTATATATACTAGTTTTTTCTATTATGTATAGATATATTATATACATAATTGAAATTATTACTCCATACATTAATATTGGTTTATTAATTGTTCTACTTTCTTTATCTATTCCTGCCATTAATATAATGAATGTAAAATATAGAACAAAAAATATGTATTCTATTATTTTTGTTGTTTCTAAATTATAAATACTTAATTCCATTAGATATGCAATCACTACAAAAAATAATCCAGATATTGTTTCTAATATTAAATATCTTGGTCTAATTTTTTGTTTACAATATCGACATTTTCCACCTAAAAATATATAACTAAATATTGGTATTAGGTCTAAAAAGTTTAATTTATGATTACAATTTGGGCAATATGAATGTGTATGAGTTATATCTTCACCTTTTGGTATTCTATATACTGCTAGAGTATAAAAACTTCCAAAAGTTATTCCCATAATAAAAATTATTATATAAAATATAGCGTCCAATTATTATTCCTCTCTCTCAACTTCTGTTTATTTGTTATATTTTATTAATAGGCATATACATACAAGTATATGCATATGCCTATTTATTTATAGAATTCTGTACATTAGTTTATATAAAACTATTTATTTAATTCGTTTATATAGTTTCCAAGATAGTTTTCGAATTCATCTATTGTTTTGTTTTCTTTAATTTGTGCATTTTCTGTTGCGTTTTTAGCTTTTTGTGTTTTATCAAATAATCCTGTATTTTTTAAAGATGCTATTGATATACCAGCTAAGATTAATAATATGATTATTGTTATAACTAATGCAACTAATGTAATACCGTTTTGTCTTTTCATTCTAAAATCCCCCCCCTTTGTCTTTAGATATAATATATATATACTATATTTATAAAAATAAATATAATGTTAATAACTACTTTAATATTATTTTGTTCCTTTATCTGGAAGATATCCTGTACTCTCTTCTGTTGTAGTATTGTTTCCAGTAGATGTTGTACCTCCATTAGTTGAAGTATCAGAATTTTCTTTGGTTTCTACCGATGCAAATGGATTTTTTCTTCCTGGAACATATTCTTGTATTTTTTTATAATTGCTTAATTGTGTTGAATCTATGTGATAATCTATATATAATTCTTCTTCACTTTCATTCACATTTATTTCAAGTTCAGTTTTTACTTCTTCAGGAGTAGTATAAGAAACCTTTTCAGGTATTATCTTATTTGCTGGAACATATTCATAAAGTAATACTCCTAAAACTAATATAATTGCTAGTGTTAATAATAAAATTATTATTATTTCTTTTATAATGTTTTTAGCCATTTTCTACTCCTTTCGCGAAGTTTCACTTCGCTCATCGTCATCCAAAATTTTAAGCAAAATTTTGTCTGCCAAATCTTGGGATGATTCGCTCATCGTCATCCAAAATTTTAAGCAAAATTTTGTCTGCCAAATCTTGGGATGATTCGCTCATTGTCATCCAAA
>CAKPQY010000049.1 GCA_934179885.1 uncultured Clostridia bacterium | reverse complement strand
AGAAAGGGATGATTCTATGGAAGCGGTATTAGAGATGATAGACAGAGAAGAGAAAAAAAAGAAAATTAAGTATGAAAAGATTGGAATTAAAAAAGGTATAGAGAGGGGGATAAATAAAACAAAAACAGAGCTTATAAGAAATATGCTAAAAGAAAATTTGCCCATAGATTTAATTTCAAAAATAACAGGGCTATCACAACAGAAAATTAAAAAAATAAAACTAGGGATATTGTGCTAAAAATTTTCATCAAAACACTGTAAAAAAATTCATTTTTGTGGTAAAATTAGATTATAAAATTTAAACATGGAGGTATTCTTATGAACCAAAAAGAAAAAGAAGTTTTAAAAATCGAAGAAAGTTTTAAAGATACAATAGAAAATGAATTGACTCAAAAACAAACAGAAAATAAAAAAATAGAAATAAAGGACATAAAATATGTTGGTGAAGTTATATGGCAAGATAAGATTAACGGAAAACCAATTCCAGAAAATTTTTTTATAGTAGATATAGGGATTAAAGAAATAGATGAAGAAGGAAAAGAAAGAACAACAGAACAAAAAAGTTATTATTTAGGTGATAAATGTATAGGTGGAACTATAGGCGATGGCGAAATATTATTTAATCCTACATTTGAGAATTCTGAACCAGATAAAATGCAAGCTATAAATGATTTGTTAGATAAAACAACTGAACAAGAAATAGAAAATAATTCTATGAATAATTTACAAAGAAAAGAATTATCAGAAGTATTAACAGCACATTTAGGTAGAAAAGTTTCAGAAGAAGAAGTTCAAAAAATGTTAGAAGAAATGGATAAATCTGAAATTGAAAAACTAAAAGAAGAAAAAGAAGAACATGAAGATAAAGATGAAAATGATTTATCAAAAAAACAAGCAGAAAAAATAAAAGTAAATGGAATTCAAAAAGCTGATTTTAATAAAAAAGTAGATGGAAAAGAGACTTTAGGAAAAAGGCTAGATTTAGAAGAATATGATAGTTTATATGTCATATATTCTGACAAAGTGGATGATATTACATCAGGTACTAAAAGAAACAATACGACATACTCATTAGTTGGTATGACAAAAGATGGAGAAGCTAGAGTATTAAACGATGAATTCGAAATGGATAAATCAGTTGGAAATAATGCAAGTAGAGAAACAACAAAAATAAGAGCAAATAGTACTGCTACAAGAGATAATGAAGATTTATCAATATATACTAGAAAATCTAATGGCATGAGTATTGGGTGTGAAAATAATCAAGGGTATGTTGATATGTTTTTATACCAAAAAACACGAGAAGAAAATGAAAATGTTGGTATTCAAATTGAAACATCTCAAACTCCAATTATTCCAATAGAAACTAGAGAAGTAATGAATAGAAATAAAGGAATATATCAAAAGGAAAATGTACAAAATGAAATAGAAGAACATACTGAAAATGGCTGTGAACCAGATAATGTAAAAGATTTTGATGGAGAAGAGAACACAGGGACACATGAACATATAGATATAGATTATTATGTACAAGATATATTAAATTATGAGAATGGTGATGGCGAAGAAAAAATAAAAGAAGTTTTTACAGAAAATGAAGTTAAAGACAAGCTATTAAGAGAATTGAAAGAAAATAAAGATAAATTTTCAACGGACCAAATTATAGAAAGTGTAAAGCAAGAAATGAACCAAGATGCGGAAATTTTCGATAGAGAGCATAAATTGTAAATATCCCAAAAAGAACCGTCCACAGTGGGACATTGTAACATTTATAATTCGACAAAATATAATATAATAGAATAATATTTTGGAGGATTACATATGGATACAGAAGTAACAAATTTAAGTCAATTACCATTAAATAAAAATGGAATTATTAGTGAAATAAAATGTGGAGAAAATATAAAGAGAAGACTATTAGACTTGGGACTAGTAAAAGGGACAAAGATTATGCCTGTGTTAGTAAGCCCATCAAAAGATCCAAGGGCATTTGAAGTAAGGGGAACAATTATTGCTATAAGAAAAGAAGATGCTAAAAATATAAAAATTTACAAATAAAAAAATTCCCTTTCTGGCGCAAAGTATCCATTTTTCTTGACAAATATCCTATTTAGAAGTAAAATAGAGTATGTAAAAGGAGATATTTATGCAAGCAAGTAATAAAAAAATTTTTGATAATTTAGTATCAAGAACAAAAATATATTTAGTAATAATATTTATTTTATTATTGGCAATATGTTGGCAAAACACAAATCTTATAATACCATCAATTATATTATTTATATTAGTAATGTCATATACATATTTTGCTAATAACAAAAGAAAAAGTGAAATATCAGAAACACTACAAGATTTAACATTAACAGTAGATTCAGCAGCAAAGACAAGTTTAATAAATTCACCATTTCCACTTATAATATTAGAGACAGATGGAAATGTTGTATGGAAAAGTGCAAAATTTGCATCTGAGTTTGAAGATATTGATATAAACACTTTTGTAAATGATATGATATTTGATTTAAAAGAAGAAATACAAAATAAGAAAAATGAAAATGACAAATCAATATTAAAAAATATTCAAGTTAATAAGAGGCAATATAGAGTAGTTGGTAAATTTGTCAACTCAAAAAGGTATTCTAAAAATAACAAAGAAGAATATATGGTAATTCTATATTTTATTGATGAAACAGAAAATGTAAAATTACAAAAAGAGTATAATGATTCTAAATCATGTGTTGGAATTATTATGATAGACAATTATGAAGAAAATATGCAAATGCTAGAAAGTGAAGAAAAAGCTCAATATATAGCAGAAATAGACAAGGAAATATATGAATGGGCAAACGAAACAAATGGAATTCTAATAAAATCAGATAGAGATAGATATGTATATATTTTTGAACAAAAGTATTTAGAAACAATAAAAGAAGACAAATTCAGTATATTAGATAAAATAAAAGAATTAGACCCAAAACAAAAAGTACAATTTACTTTAAGTATTGCTATTTCTAATGAAGGAGAAGTAGATAAAGACAAATATAAATCAGCTCAAACAGCAATGGATATTGTACTAGGTAGAGGTGGAGACCAAGCTGTTATTAGACAAAATGATATATACAAGTTCTTTGGTGGAAGAACTCAAGAAGTAGAGAAAAGGACAAAAGTAAAAGCAAGAGTTGTTGCGCATGCTTTAGAAAATCTTATAACAGAATCTAGTAAAGTAATGGTTATGGGTAATAGTAACCCAGATATAGATGCAATGGGTTCAGCCATAGGAATTTATAGACTAGCAAGAAGCTTAAATAAAAATGCATATATTATTACAAGTGATAGACCAACATTACAAAGTTTTAGAGAAAGTTTGTTAGAAGAACCAGAATATGAAGATGTCATAATTAGCAAAGAAGTGGCTGAAGAAAATATTGATGATGATACATTATTGGTAGTTGTTGATACTCACAAAACAAATTATGTTGAATCAGAAGAAGTATTAAAAAAAGCAAATAAAATAGTAATAATAGACCATCATAGAAGAAGTGCAGATTATATAGAAAATGCAACATTAACATTCCAAGAAGTATATGCATCATCTGCAGCAGAACTTGTAACAGAATTATTACAATATGCTGAAGTAAATGTAGAATTAAAGAAAATAGAAGCGGAAGCTTTATATGCTGGAATAATGATGGATACAAAGAGCTTTACATTTAAGACAGGGGTAAGAACTTTTGAAGCAGCAGCATATTTACGTAAATGTGGAGTAGACATCATAAAGGTAAAAAAATGGTTCCAAAGTGATTTAAAGTCATTTAATAAAATTGCTGACATTGTAAAAAATGCAGAAATTGTTAATGATTCTATTGCAATAGCTTTATGTGAAGACAAAAAATCTAAGGATATTAGTGTGTTATGTGCTAAAGCTGCTGATGAATTGCTTACAATAAGTGATGTTACAGCATCATTTGTTTTAGGTGATACTGGTGATAAGATTTGTATTAGTGGACGTTCTATTGGAGATATAAATGTTCAAGTTATATTAGAAAAATTGGGTGGTGGCGGACATATAACGTTAGCTGGCGCTCAAGTAGAAGGTATGACTATGGAAGAAGCTAAACAAGAATTAATTATTAGAATTAATGAATATTTCACAGAAATTGAAAATTAATTGGGTCAAAAGGGATACTCCTTTTTGACCCAATTATTACAAAATTTGTTTTATAAATAATGAGGTGATTTTAATGAAGGTAATATTAAAAGCAGATATAAAAGGAGTAGGAAAAAAAGATGAAGTAATAAATGCATCAGATGGATATGCAAGAAACTTTTTATTCCCTAAAAATTTGGCAGCAGAAGCAAATGCAGAAAATATGAGTAAATTAAAAGCAAAACAAGATTCAAAGGCATTTAAAAAATCACAGGAAAGAGAAGAAGCAGAAAAAATAGCAGATAGATTATCAAAGATTCTAGTAAAAATCAAAGTAAAAGCTGGAGCAAATGGAAAGATATTTGGTGGAGTTTCTTCAAAAGAAATAGCTGAAAATTTGGACAAGCAATATCAAATAAAAGTTGATAAAAAGAAAATAGATTTAAAAGATACTATAAAAACATTAGGAACATTTAGTGTTGAGATAAAATTATTTGAAGGCGTAATTGGAAAAGTTAAAGTAGATGTGATTTCAGAATAATGGGTCAAAAAAGGGCGTCCCTTTTGACCTAAACAGGGGGAATAGTAATGGATATAGGAAAAGTGCCACCACATGATATAGAAGCAGAGCAAGCAGTAATAGGAAGTATGCTTACAGATAAAGATGCGGTATCTAATAGTATAGAAATTTTAAAAGAAGAAGATTTTTATAGAGAAGATAACAGAATTATTTATTCTGCAATGTTAAACTTATATAATAGAGCAGAACCAATTGATTTAATTACTGTTAAATCAGAATTAGAATCAATGGGAAAATTTGAGCAAGTTGGAGGATTTGAATATTTAGCTGAATTGCCTGAAAAAGTTCCTACTACTGCAAATGCCACAAAATATATAAAAATTGTAGAAGAAAAATCTGTATTAAGAAATCTAATTAAAACTGCAAACGAAATAATAGAATTAGGATATGATCCAACTGAAGAAGTTGAAGATATTATGGAAGGCGCAGAAAAGAAAATCTTTAATTTAATGCAGGATAAAAATCAAAAAGGATATACTCCCATAAAGGATGTTTTAGTAGAAAGCTTTACACAATTAGAAGAATTATATAACAGAAAACAACATATTACAGGTGTTCCAACAGGATTTGCAGATTTAGATTATAGAACAGCAGGTCTACATGGTTCAGAACTTATATTAATAGCTGCAAGACCTGCAATGGGTAAATCAGCATTTGCTTTGAATATAGCAACAAATGCAGCTTTAAGAGGAAATACTCCAGTTGCAATATTTAGCTTAGAAATGTCAAAAGAACAAATGGTAAACAGAATTTTATGTAGTGAAGCAATGGTTGACAGCAATAAAGTAAGAACAGGAAAATTAGAAGATGAAGACTGGACAAAACTTGCTGAAGCAATAGGACCACTTTCAGAAACTGGAATATATATTGATGATACACCAGGTATTTCTGTTATGGAAATAAGAGCTAAATGTAGAAAATTAAAATTAGAAAAAAATATAGGACTAGTTGTAATAGACTATTTGCAATTAGTACAAGGAAGTAATAAAAGGAATTCAAGCCGTGAACAAGAAATATCAGAAATAAGTAGGTCTTTAAAAATACTAGCAAAAGAATTAAATGTTCCAGTTATAGCACTTTCACAATTATCTAGAGCTGTTGAACAAAGACCAGACCATAGACCTATGCTTTCAGATTTGCGTGAATCTGGAGCAATAGAGCAAGATGCTGATATTGTTATGTTTTTATATAGAGATGATTATTATAATGAAGATAGTGAAAAGAAAAATATAGCTGAAGTAATTATTGCTAAACACAGAGGAGGTTCAACTGGAACTGTTGACCTTGGATGGCTTGGAAGTTATACT